>JAFNGF010000237.1 GCA_017885385.1 Planctomycetota bacterium | reverse complement strand
TCACGCCGCTTCTCTGAGTCGGCACATCCCACGTCACCACGCCGCCGGCCTCGGTAATTTTGCGGCTCCATTCGACCACCTGGTCCACTGAGAATCGCGGCGAGCCCATGCCCCACCGCTGACCGAGGAAACTTAAGTAATATCTAATCCTGGACAGTGGCATTGGTTCAGGCAAAGGTGTATGAAGGTCAGATGACAGATGGAACATGCCCACTAATATGAGGCACGACAGCAAGAGGAAAGCTGGCCAGACGATGGAAAATCAGGGGCACGACAGACAAACTACAAGAGCCTCTTTCCGCGCTCTTGGCAAGTACTCGGATCAATCCCAGCAATTTCTGTATCCTGTAAGGTGCTGATTGCCCAAAGATAATACTGCCTTAACTCGCCCTTTGCGCCAGCGAGGGACCTCTTCAGTGCTTCCAAAGCTTCCAGCCTTCCTTTGCCTATATTTGCCAATGCGATTGATGCATTTCTCCTAATCACATCAGGGTATGCTTCGCCGAGGATATCTGTGAGAAGAGGAGTTCTCTCGATGTTGTCAAGATACTTGTGGCTGGCATGATGCAGAGAGTCGAAACCGGAACGAGGATCAACGTCCCGAACAGCAAGTTTTCTATTAACTGGACACACCTCTTGGCAGATATCACATCCACATATCCAGTTTTGCATCTTCAAACGAAGTTCCGGTTGTATATATTCCTGTTTTCGAGTGAGAGGGTTAATGCAAAGCCTCGGATTCACTTTATAAGGAGCATACAAGGCGCGAGTCGGGCAGGCCTGGAGACAGACCTCACAGTCATCACAGGGCGGCGTCATTTTTTCGAATCTGTCAGGGGCAATAGGCATGTTAGTGACAACACTCCGGAACCCAACATATGAACCACATTGTTCTGTCAGTAGAAGTCCATTCTTGCCGTAAGCACCGAGTCCAATGCGATCGGCCACGTACTTCAAAGGAATGTTCTGCCCTGGGACTGCTTTATATCCCCTTTCTTCAATAAACTCAGCCACTTTCTGGGCTATTTGCCTGACCACGGGATAGCAACTGTAAGTCCGTGCGATCTTGCCATGGAGTTGTTGCCGCAGGTTCGTATAAACTGCATTTTTGTCGTAAGCACCCACACCAAGTATAATTATTGCCTGGGCATCCGGCAATGCCTCTCGAGGTTGCGAAAGACGTTCGAAAAATGATGTGTCGGCTGCAGGGACCATATAATCTTCCAGCTGTGCTGCAGTTTCCCTGGAGCGTTCCCGAACCTCGGCCAGATAATCGCAGTAGTCTTCTAACCGGGCGACTCCGACCAAGTCAGCGCCTTGTGAGCGTGCAAAGCCTTTGATTTCGTTCTTAAGAGGCACAACCATTCAGACATTAAACTCAATAACTGATAGAAGAAATACTCTGCCACAGATTGTGATGTTGTCAAGCAGGGCCAGATTGTCCCAATTGTATCAAATCCTAATAGGCTAGTAAAGAAGAACAACAATCCACCCGACAGGTCTCACCACCAATAGTCTTTAAGTTATCTTAAATCCGGCTTGTTATACGACTCAACAGAAAACACAGGCTGCCAAGAAGTGCGCATGGGAATCACTTTGACATCGGATACCAGCACACGCTGATCTGAGCCATCGGAATTCATTACCCAAATCTCGGGACGCTTTCGACGTTGCGTATCAAAGAGAATTTTCTTTCCATCTGGCGACCAGGTCGGATTGTCACTTGAAGCCGGTGCAGGTTCGTTAGTCAGTTGTCTCTGGTTACTGCCATTCGGGTTCATGGTCCAGATTTGACCATAACGATGTTCTATTCCGGACCAGTAGACGATTTGCTCGCTGAAGAGCCAGGCAGGCGCATTTGCACTGCTCCCATCAGGAGTGTATTCATTCTTTTGGGGACGGGTTAATTGTCGCCTTTGCGTACCATCACTTCTCATAACCCAGACCTGTCCGAAACCACGTTCATCTCCAGACCAGTAGGCGATCTTGTCACCCTTCGGCGACCAGGTTGGGCAATGGTTTAAGCCTTCTGACGTAAGCTGCTTCTCGCCTCTTCCATCAACACCGATAATCCATATCTGGCGTCGTCCCTTCGCATCTGGTCTCGTGATTGCGAGTTGCCTCCCATCGGGAGACCAGGCAGGTAAAAAACCTGATGTGATGAATCGTTCGTTCTTTCCTGTGGAATCTATAATCCAGATTTCGTGCTTCTGATTTCGAGTAGAAACGAATGCCAACTGTTCTCCACTTGGTGACCATGCAGGAAAGAAATTTCCCGGTTCCCCCGTCGTAAGCTGCTTTCTGTTTCTGCCATCTGGTGTGATCGTGTAGATCTGAGCATATTGTGTTGCCTGCGGACCTGCCCTTTGGTCGGGTGCATCTGCGAACGCAATGAGACCGTTCGATGGCTTTGCGCTCTCCCCAACTGATTCGCCGGATATGCGTGCTACGAAGCTGACGCTGAGAATTGTGAATGTCGCAGCCCGTAGGATATATCTCCCTTTTCTTGTAGGTTGGCGAGCGTTTCCCATCGTTCATTCCTTCTGTAGTTCTTCTTGTCTAACAAGTTATTATTTAGTTTTCCTGATAACACCTGGAGGGCATTATCGAACTACCTTCCCAAACTCTTAAAACTGTATATTTTCTTAGGTGTTCTAACTCGATAACACCAAAAATATCATGTTATCAAGAAAACTTGGTTCTATAAAGTAGTTCGGTTCTGCGTTACTATACCGTGAAGCTACTATTGTCAGTAGGTAGTTTTAAGTAGAACCCCCTGCATGCGGAGGAACATGATCGTTTCCCCAATATACTATCAAAATCCTGTTGATTTGTCACGAACTACTTGGGAAATCCGGGCTATACTAAATTGAGCTTGGGCTTCTCAATTCCTGGCGAAGCGTCCGACGAAACCGCCGCCGGCACGCAAATCAACCGAAAGCGTGTCTTTTTGGTTCAGGGTTTCATTCTCAACCTGCAGAGCCGCGTCATTGTCTTTGTCGTCTCGTATAAGCATCGCACGGTACTGACCTTGACCGAGGAATGAGAGACGAACTTGAACAGTTCTGGTAACTATGCCGTTTAGGATGGCCAGAAACCACGTATCGCCGCTGCGTCGCGCAAACGCGGCGATTTCGCCGATCTGCGAAACGGGCAGAACGATGGTTTCATCCCAGACGGCCGGGATGCTTTTTATCATCTCGACGCCGGGGTTCTTCAGGATGTTCGCCGGCTGCGCACCGTAAGTCAGTAGAGGCGAGTTGAAAACGGCAGCGGTAGCGATCTGGTGCGTCCAGGTGGTGTTTGCCCGGCGTGCGCCGAAGTGCACGGGCGTATAATCGCCGTGACCCGCCAGATAGCGAGTGAAAGGCAGGGTCACGTTGTGACTGGCCCGGTCGGCCAGCTTGCTGGCCTCCATGCCCCTAACGGCCTCGCGGACCATCTCGTTGGGCCAGGTCCGCGCCTCGCCTGTGGGCTTATTTGCCCCGTGGAAGTTGACCAGCACATGGTATTTGGCAGCTTCCTTGAGCAACGCAGTGTAGTGATCGATGACGTCTTTATGCTCGTGATCGAAAAAGTCAATCTTAGCTCCGACTACGCCGAGGTCGTGCAATCTCTTAAAAAATGCCTCTCGTGCTTCGGGCGTGCGAAGCTCTCTGGAGTGCCTCCAGAACCATAAACCAACTCCCTGCTGCCGCGAATAATCCACCAGCTCTTTTATCTGCTCATCGCTCCACCTGGACCAGAAGCCCTCGATCACGTGATATTCGAAACCTAACTGGCCGGCCAGGCGTGAGAACTCCTTCATATCCTCCAATGAGCTTCCTCCGCCGTCGAGGTAACGCCACACCGCCCGTCCCGGCTTGACCCAGTCGGTGTTGATCCCCTCGGGGAAAAGATTCGGGTCCGGGGGCGGACAAAGATTATGAACCACATCGCAGTTCACCAGCGTATTTAGATCCGCTCCAATCATTACGACCCTCCAGGGCGAGGTGATCGTTCCGGAAACGGCGGCCGGCCTGGACACACGCTCGATCTCGTCTTTATACCGCAGCCTGTATGGGTAGGAAACGTGATGCTTGTGACCGAGAACCAGGTTGAATCCGCGATTTCCATCGCACTGTAGCGCCATGCCGCTGTAGTTTACCAGCGCCGCCTCGGTAATCGAGGAGTAGCCGGCGCCGCCCGGCAGTTTGAACGTCATGGGCGGCGCGACCCACTGACCGGCCCGGATGTCGCCTACGTCATTCTTGTCGTGCACGTCCTCGTAGTGGCCTTCGAGGTCGTGGTGCCAGACGGTACTGCCGGCCGGAATGACAAATGTGGTGGCCTCGTCCGGCACTCTTACACTCTCACCACCAGGAATAATGTAGCGAAATGCAACGGCATCGTTGAATGACCGAGCATCCAGGGTGTAGCTGGTATTGCTTTTGCTATGCTTGAGGGAGATTCTTACGCCGTTACAGTTATTGACAGCTTGGCAGTGTACGCCGCGCCAAGGGTAGGTCTCTTTCACCTGGTATCGCTCTACGCTGCCAAGCTCCAGCCCTTGCGAGAGATCGACGCCGTCCACACTGAGCTGCACACGCGATCTCTCAATCACCGCCTTGTTTTTGAACGTTATGGTGTAGTCCAGGCGGCCCTGGTCCAGGAGGAATTTCAATTGCACGTTGCCATCCGGACTGAGAACCTGGACCTGGTCTGCAGCCGGTTCCGCCCACAGTGGGTTTGCCGCACCTACGATTACCGAAAGACCGGCAATCACAATAAGGAATCTGGTTCTTTTACACATGATTTGGTCTCCAATAATGCTGCTTAATGTCCACGAATAGGTTGCCAGCCCGTCAGAGGCAGCTCTGAGAGAAAATCGGGCGCCGAACTTGGCGTATTGTACTTTGTGACCATTTGGCCGGCAAGAACCCCGCCATAGTGATGGCGGGGTTAACCGGTTAGCCCCGCAATTTATTGCGGGGTTATCCCGCTCAGGGCGGGCTTTTTTCTTTTTTTTGCATCTTTTCTGTGCTACACTGCTTGCGTATTTGTCAGGGAAGAATCTGCACAGACCTGTCCCTTCGGCAATTCCTGCTTTCGCAGGAATGACGTCACCCCCGCGAAAGCGGGGGTCAGGGCAGGCTCTGACAAACTTGTCCCGAGTGCAGTCGAGGGAGCCGAGAGAAAGGATGCTATGAGCAAGCCGAACATACAAGCCTGTAATAACCTGGATTCCCCCCGCCGGTTTGCCCCGATCTATCGGGACAGCGGCGGCGATGATAAAAGAGGTGTAAAAGCTGTGCACAGATATGAGGTGGTAAATTTCAGCCCCGATTTATCGGGGAGCTTAGCAGGCAAAAAATTCCACTTTATCGGCGCAGGCGGTATCGGAATGAGCGGACTGGCGCAGCTTTTGATAAAGCAGAATGCGATCGTAGCCGGCTCCGACCAAACCGCAACTGCCGTAACAGAGAAGCTCTCCGAGTTGGGAGCCGATATAAAGATCGGCCACAGCCCCAGCAACCTCAGCCCTGAAATGGATGCGGTCGTTATTTCGGCAGCCATAAAACCGGATAATCCTGAATTGAAACTCGCGCAGCGTCAAGGATGTAAAATCTATAAATACGCCCAGATGTTGGGCCAGCTAATGAACTGCTATGAGGGCATAGCGATAGCCGGCACTCACGGAAAGAGCACGACCAGCGGCTGGCTTGCCTATCTGCTAAGACAAGCAGGCATCGATGTGAACTTTGTTGTCGGCGCCGAAGTCAGCCAATTAGGCAGCTCTTCCGGCGTGGGAGATAGCGAGTATTTTATCGCCGAGGCCTGCGAGTACGACCGTAGCTTTTTGAACCTGCGCCCCAAGATCGCCTGCATACTCAACATAGAGGAGGACCACCTTGACTACTATAAGAACGAAGATGAGATAGTGGGAGCATTTACTGAATTTGCCCTGGGCGTAAAACCGGGCGGCGTGCTGATTGCGAATGGCCGCGATCCAAACCTGGCAAAAATAATTACGGATTCCCGCTTTCGCGGGAATGACAGTCTTGTCCGATGTGAAACATTCGGGCTTGATGCAAGCTGCAACTTCTATGCTCAGAGTCTCGTTCTACATGACGGCCTTTATGCTTTTGACGTCTATCATAACGGCGATGTGCTTGGGCCGGCCAGGATATCGCTGCCGGGCAAGCACAACGTCCTAAATGCGCTGGCTGTGGTTGCTATGGCGGTCAACGTGGGCGTTCCTTGTCAGCAGGTTCTCCAGCTGCTGCCCAGCTTCACCGGGGTCGATCGCCGGCTGATGCTGAAAGCCCAGCTTGGGGGGGTCGCCGTACTGGACGATTACGCTCATCACCCCACCGAAATAAAGGCGAGCCTTGCAGCAGTCCGGCAAAGGTATCAGCCCAAACGAATCTGGTGCATTTTCCAGCCCCATCAATACAGCAGGACAAGATTTTTGCTTGATGATTTTGCCGAAAGTTTTAAGCTTGCCGACGTAACAATAGTGCCGGAAATCTACTTTGTCCGCGACTCGCAGCAGAGCAAAAAAGAAGTCAACGCAGAGATGCTGGTCGATAAGATGCGGGCTAACGGCACAGACGCCGTATTTATCGACGACTTCGGGGCAATTTGCGACTATCTGCAGGCAAATGTAGCCGCCGGCGATCTGGTCATCACGATGGGCGCAGGCGATATCTGGAAGGTAACAGATGAATATATTCGCCGACTTAGAGGAAATAGTTGAAACCAATCATCCATTAGCTCAGCACTCGTGGTACGGCTTGGGAGGACCGGCCGACTATTTTATCAGGCCCAAGACCATCGAGCAGCTTCAGGAAGCAGCCCGCCGATGCAGCGAAAACCACATACCGATTTACGTGCTGGGCTTTGGCTCCAATCTGCTGATCAGCGATGAAGGCGTCAGAGCAGCAGTAGTGAAACTTGAAGCAGATCAGTTCACGCAGACACAATTCAAGGACGAAGAGCTTACCGCCTGGGCGGGTGCAGAATTGAGCAAGCTGGTCTTGACCTGCGTGCAAAAGGGGCTTTCAGGCATAGAGGCTCTAACCGGAATACCAGGCTCTGTCGGCGGGGCAGTAAGAATGAACGCGGGCGGCAATTTTGGAGATGTCGGTGCCGTTGTAGAATCCGTCAGTCTGATGGATAGCTATGGCAACATCTTTGAGAAGAAAAAGCCCGAGCTCGTATTCGATTATCGCAGCACAAACATTACGGCCAGATTCATCCTTAATGCTCAAGTCAAACTGGCCGAGGCCGATCCCGGGCAGATTATGCGAACGGTCAAGGAGATATGGATTCATAAAAAAAACAACCAGCCTTTGAACACAAGAAATTGCGGCTGTATATTCAAGAACCCCCGAGGAGTTTCCGCCGGCGCTCTGATCGATAGGGCCGGCCTGAAAGGACTGCAGATTGGCGGAGCCACCGTCAGTGAAAAACACGCCAACTTCATAATCGCGGCCAAAGGCTGCACAAGCCGCGATGTCACCAGGCTGATAGACGCAGTAAGAGAAAGGGTCAAGGAGCAGTTTGACGTCGAGCTTAAGCTGGAAATCGAGGTCTGGAAGTAGTGCCGCTGGATTCTTGCTATCGTGCTTAGCTTATGATGCCAGACTATAATGAATGGACAATTGTAAATCCAAGATAGTAAATAGCAAATTAACCGTCGCCGTGCTTATGGGCGGCATCGGCGAAGAACGCGACATCAGTATTCAAAGCGGCACTTGTGTCGCCTGGGCGTTGGAAGAAGCCGGCTTGAATGTAGTAACTGCCGATATTGGGCCTAACAAGCTGGAAATATTAGACGATAGTGACATCGACGTGTTTTTTCTTGCCCTGCACGGTAGATTCGGCGAAGACGGCCAGCTCCAGCAGCTTCTGGAAGATAGAGGACTTATCTACACAGGCAGCGGCCCAAGGGCCAGCAGATTGGCGTTCGATAAGATGGCCGCCAAAAAAGTCTTTGCCCAGGCCGGTATTAACGTGCCGCCGGCACTTGAACTCAGCCCTGGCGTCGGCATCGAGCAGCTTGAAGAGCAGTTGCAGCAGCTTGGACGCAAATATGTAGTAAAGCCACTAAGGCAGGGAAGTAGTGTCGGCATTAGCATTGTCACCGACCCTCGCCAGGCTGTTGCTGCTGCGCAAAAAACCTGCATAGAATTCGGCGATTGCATGATTGAAAAATTCATTTCTGGCAGAGAAGTAACCGTCGGCATTAGCCCCGGCCCCTGTGGCCGGGGGCTACCCCCAGCACAGGGCTGGGGGTTAATCACCCTGCCCACCATTGAGATAAGAAGTAAGACCGGCTTCTATGATTATCAGGCAAAATACATTGATGAGCGAACTGAGTATCTGTTCGATACCATTGACGATGCCGCTGTTTCGGCAAGGATTAAAACCGCGGCGCTGGATTGCTTTAACGCCCTGGGCTGCCGGCACTTTGCCAGAGTCGATCTCATCCTGGGCAAAGACGACATCCCGTATGCTCTGGAAGTTAACACTATTCCGGGATTTACAACGCACTCACTTCTTCCCAAAGCAGCGGCCAAAGCAGGACTTTCTATGAGCGACTTGTGCGTGAGAATTGTAGACTCGGCCTATGCGCCGCTCGCGAAGCGCCGAGCGTGATACCCGTCGTGCAAGAGGTTCGCTCCTCCTGCAAAGTGGTCTCGATGTATCGGGATTCACAAGAAAAAAGCAATGGCAGTCACAAGAAAAAAAATAAAGAGCAAGACCAGCAGAATCTCCTTTACGACCGGCTTTTTCAAAAAAGATAAAAAGCGTGGCGCCGATCAGAATAATACGAGTTTGACGGGAATTCTCAAGGTATTGGTGGTGATCGCGTGCCTTGCGGCGGTCGGGGCCGGTCTTGTATTCTTAGATAAGTACGTAAGCAAGGCTGTCCCCACCAAAATCACCGCCATTGAGTTAGTTAATCCGCCTGCCTGGCTTAATCAGCCGCTCAAAGAGAAAATCTGTGCCGCTGCCGCATCTGGTACCCAAGGTCTAAAACTTGATGAAAATACCGCCCGTCTGGTTCAAGCCAATCTTGAAGAGAAACTTTCGTGGCTGGCGAATGTTAGAGTACAGGCCGCCTACGATAGAATTCTTATTCACGCTGATTATCGAAAGCCGATTGCCCTGGTTAAAGTGGGGCTGCGCAGGCTCTATGTTGACCCCGAGCGGGTTGTGCTGGATTTTGTCCCGATGCCGAATCTACCCATCGTAAACGTAAAAGGTTTATCGCCGATAATAAGCACGCCGGCGGTCGGTCAAGTCTGGCAGCGTGACGACCTGGCTGAAGCGATAGCCGTATTGGTCCGCCTGGACCGAATGGATAAGCTTGTCACGCCAGGCAAACCTCTGCTTGGCGAAATCGACAGCATCGATGTCAGTAACTTCAAAGGCCGACAAGACAAACGCTTCCCACACATTGTCCTGTACGCAAAGGATAGTACCGAGATCATCTGGGGCGCCGAGGTGGGCACGTGGGCGCAGTATTTTGAGGCAAAGGACGAGGAAAAACTGGCGAAGCTCTACAACTATTACAAGCAATGTGGCTCGCTGCTAAATGGCGCCAAATACATTAACCTGCGCGACCCGCAGGGCAGCATTTCTTTGCCGATCGACAGATATTAGCCCGGCGTTTAGCCCCCGAATCTTAACTGTCGTCAGACAAGTTTATTCGGGGGTTATATTTACACCGCCGTCGTTCGCCGGACGCGCCAATCTGCCCAATAATCAATCATCAATAATCAATGAAAATGCCCGTCGCCGTTTGTGTGGGTCCCAGTTCCTCGAGGTTATCAAACGGGTATGTTGCTCCCAGATTCCTTAGGCGGCAGTCCCTTATTAAGAGATTGTTTGACAAAGCCCAATAATGTGGTATAAATAGATTAGAAAATCTTTAGGCCGCACTCGAAGACAATTAACCTTTACGGCTTCTTTGTGTGGTGATTTACCTATAGGAGTAACGATGGGAAAAATGCTAAAAACTTCGGCTGAGGGCAGGAAATGCACGTTTCCGCGCTGCACGCATATCTTGAGTATCTATAACCATGAGGCTTACTGTCATATACATCTGGACCAGGTGCCTCAGGAGCAAAAACCTAAGAGTTTAACTCGTCCTCATGCATAATCCGATGCTATGTAGTACCTTTTCGCTATCAAAGAGACTAAACTGCCCCCCTGAACACTATCCGCCATCCTAAATTCAAAACCTGCCCTGAGCTTGCCGAAGAGCGTGTTCGAACCTGGAATGAAATGCAAGTATAGCTGTCGAAGTGGAGTGGAGATTTACTCGATGAACTTGAGGATGCGATTTATCAACTTGTCTGGTTCTCGAGTTTGGCATTCCCATACGGTCAATACCTTCCATCCTTGACTTCGTAGCTTCCGCAAGTTTCGCTTATGTCTCTCTTTATTTGCATGGAGTTTTGGAAGCCAGTATCCGAGTCTTGATTTGGGAGTTCGGCGTCCAAGCCGACAATTGTGCCGGTGCCACCAGCATCCGTGCACGAAGATGATCTTCTTGTGGCTTGGGAGCACAATGTCAGGACACCCTGGGAGGTCGTTTCTATGAAGTCGGTAACGATAACCGCAGTTGTGAACAATCCTTCTCACAACCATTTCCGGGGTTGTATCCGTTTTTCTTATGCGCGACATGCAATAGGAACGTTGATCCTTGCTCAGAACATCCATTAAAAACCCTGATCAAGTCTTACCCACGGCCACATCGCTCTTATACCCTCAAGAGGCTCTCAAGAACAAGACGCGCAACTTTCACATTCACTGCATTCCCAAGCGCGGCCATAGCCGCCGTGCCAGAGGGGAAATGCTTCAGTTCATCCATTGATTGAAGTCGAGCGCATTCTCTAACCGTCATGTACCGTCGTTCCCATGCGATGATAGGAACTTGAGTAGTGGTCATTGCTACCAGCGATGGTGCTGTTGTGGGGCGTTTGATTCTCACTCCAGACGCCCTGAATTGTATTACGTAATTCCAGATATTGCGTTCCTCCCCTTTGCAGTTCCATTCCAGCTTCTGCAAGCTCGGCGGAAATCGTCGAATCTTATCCAGCCACTGGTCCATCCACTCTTTTTGTTTTCTATACAGCTCTCTGTTCTTTCTTATAAACTCTTGTTTCCAATCTGGAAATGCATTGTCCTCTGCACGAGCATACCTGGGTACGTGCTGCATTATATCTCGCCTCAATCTGTAGTTAAGTTTTTCGCCACAGGCCCCCCGTTTACTATGTAAGATTTTCACAGGCACCTTATACAAAGAATCTTGCTTATATGGGTATGTTGAACCGAACTCCATGCTCCAGATAGGGAACGATGGCAGTTGCTCGTCTTCCGGAAAAGCCTCAAGAAACTCCTGCCATGTCTCCAAACATTCAATAACCTGCTTGCTTAGAGGCAACGCCTCTTTTGGATTCTTTTCCAAAACCGCCTCAATTGACAGGTCCTCGCCGTTTGTTTGTGGGATGGGCCATTGAAAACCATTCAAACCTCCAAGCTGCCCAACCATATACATTCTTTCCCTTATCTGCGGCACGTCAAATCTATGAGGAGAAAGCTGAGCATGTCTCACATCGTACCCTATCGCCTCCAGAGACGCCTTGAGTTTGTTATAAGTATTACCTTCATCGTGCCTGACAAAATGAGCAACATTCTCCAAAACCACAAACTTTGGCCGGCGGTATCGCAATATCTCTATAACATTGAAGAAAACCGTGCCTCGTATGGAGTCATTCAAACCCTTTTGACCGCCAGCTTTGGAAAATGGCTGGCAGGGAAATCCCGCGCATAGAAGGTCATGCTTTGGAATCTTCTTAGGGTCCACTTCTCTGATGTCCCCGGCTGGAGCAATTCCAAAATTTGATTCGTATGTTGTTCGGAGCTGTTCGTCTATTTCGCAGGCAAAAACACACTTGGCACCAAGTTCTTTGGCTGCCAAATGAAACCCACCGAGTCCTGCAAATAAATCGACGAATTTCATTTTTGTTTCTCAGAACTCTAAGATAGACCCAAATTCACGAACGATTCTATACGAGGTCGCATCCAAGAAGTAATGCGATCAGACAAAGTTTGCGGGACCCAATCCCTTTTGTGTTTTCCAGCAGCAAGGATCCTGCATCGGTCCATTAGCATTCCATCCACAATATTGCAATAACGCTTGAAGTCATCATCAACCAAAGCTAAAGGCGTAGCAAAAGCTTTCTTTGGGTGAGCCGTGAAAACAATCAATTTCTCCCAAATTTTTAAATCTGGTGTTCGTAACTTGTCCTCGAAATCTGCCTCGCCGCTTGCACATTGCATAAGAAAGACCGGAATACCAACACGTTTATCTGGGAAAGGTCTGTAACAGAGCAGATCAAGGCCAGCATCCTTTGCTTTGGCATTTGTCCATGGTCGTAGCTGTCCAACTCCCTCTCCCAATTTCCCTGCAATTTGATTCACCACAGATTCCAGATTTGTTACATTGCTGCGCGACCAGCCCGTTTTGTGAATTTCCCACCCTGAAAATTGAACGCCCAATGATGCCTGTATGAGTTCCTCAAATAATTCCCCTTGAGTTGTATAATCATGTCCGAATTGACTTGCCCAGCCTGGATACCACTTAGCAAATGTGAGTATCATACAAAATGCATCCGCAGGGCTATCTTCCCATGTGCATATTCGTGCAAAGCTCTTGCTAGTTACACGGAATGGTTGGTCAACTCCAATCCAATTCCTTCGCCTATGTAACTCTGACCAAACATCAAGTATAAATTCCCATGCGAAGTCTTGATCTTTATAAATTTCTTCTTCAACAAGTCGGTCTACCATTTCAGCCTGTGAAACTTTTTCTTCTGAGCCAAATAGCACAATGCCTTCAATCCAATCACAAGCAGCGTCAATCCTAGCATTATGTATATTCACGGAGTAGGCCATACCCGTCTCTGGGGTGGGTATCATAGATCATCATTCCTTTGTTAAATTTTTCGATAATGCAGGAAATATCTTTGTTAACTGCTCAACATCTTCATTTAGTCGCTTGATTGCCTCTATCAACCTTTCTGATTTTTTGTAGTGATGAGCCGTGCCCAAGACTAATTCGACGTTATCTGTTGCTCTTTCTATTAGACGTATAAGTTCGGGTTCATCACCCCCAGAAATTCTCAAGGCCACGTCAAATTTCGGCTCCTCCGTGCGTTCTAGATATTCAACACCTTCCTTGCTTTCCAGAATCCTTCCGAATTTGTCAACTTGTCGGGAGTCCGCCAGCAAAGGTTCATGCTTCTCGTCCCCAAAAAGCCACAGTGCAAAATTCTTAAGATCCTCGAGCTTGTCATTCGGAACAGGCTTCTTTGCGATATTAGGAGGTGCCGTTATATCGATATTCAAATATTTCTGGACGCCTTTTGTTCTAAGTGAAAGATAGAGAACGCTAAATTTGTCTTCAACATGTTCTATGGAAATATCTTCAAGATTTTCCATCTGAAGAAGCAATTTATAAGATATATAATGTTGTCTAACTGTCTGCTTCTTGCTACCTATCTTTCTCATTACCTCTTCATAAGTCATCTTGTCTTGTTCTATCAACTTAGTTATATATTCCGCTTTTTCTGCCGGCCTCCATTGTTGAATTCCAGTAACATGTCTGAATCCTAAAAATGCATTTATATCTTCTCTAGAACCAGCTTTCAGATATGGGATTTTTTTGAATAGATTCGGTGGAATTTTTACACCTTCCACCATCTCCTTCCACGCTCGAGATATGGGCATTCCCTCAGAGGCATCTTTAAGAAAACGCAATGCCGCTAATCTCCTATTTCCCTCGACTACGACTAAGTTATTCTTCCCGTATATTTTCTCTTCAACCACCAAAAGGGCTTCTTGGACCCAGAACCCACTTTCCAAAAACGATACGGCTAACTCCTCGATATTCCAATCTTTCATCATTTCAAGGACTTTAGTTTGCGGCACATCCCTGCCTTTATTGCTCCTTCCTAACCTCGGATTCGTCGGATCTAAACACAATTCTTCCAAAGTCGCATAATGAAGTTCTGTTCCTATGGCCATGTTCAACCTCGTTTTAAGAGTTATGGGTATCTAACATATTGTCAACAGCCTCATAGTCATCTATTCGCCGCCTCATTTCGTAATTCCTGTTCTTCTTGTTTCACAATTCTACTCTCCCCACCCCGTTTTCAACAGATAAAACTTGCCTCTGCAATCCTCAGGCAATGGCCACAATCTCACCCCCCAAATCGAAGCTCAGCGAAGATTTATTCGCCGTGGCGAATCCCCCTCCTGTATGCCTGCCCGCCGTCTGTTTGGCGGACTTATCCGCCGTAGCTGGTTTCTTTGCAGCTTTAGCAAAGTAGAACAGCGAAGGTGGAATCCCGGCTATCCATTTTTGAATCTTCCAATGTACCTTTGATTTTTGCCTTTTGATTTTTGCTTTTCCATCCCTACCCCCACACCCAACAACGAACTCTGAACAACGAACACCGAACTATGAACAATGAACCCTGACCCCCGTCCCCCGTTATCCTACCCTCACGGTGCGCTATAAAAAGTGCTCAAAACCTGCTCACTTTTGTCATTTTTTGGTCAAAACGTGTGCGCTTTTGACAATTTCCGGCGCATTTTCGTTCATTTTTACCCTCATTTTCAGCCTAAAAACGCATAAGTCTTATAAAAACTTTGTTTTCAATACTGATAAGTGCCCCAAATTTCAAAATTTCTCTCGAAATCCCCTGTTTTTAGACTTTTTCTTTTTAATTCGGCCTTTTTTCTTGCCGGCAAAACTATTATTCAGTGCGGTTGGCAGGTCAATATAGTGATACGAAATCCGGAACTGCTCGCAGAGATTTTTGAACTTTCGCAGGGCTGACTCGCTTAATGCGTTTTGGAAATCCGGCGTTCCTTTACAGCAGAAAATCCTGCAGCCGGCAAAACGATACTCATAAATGCTGCACTTGCCGGACGTATTGTACGGGCATCGTGCGGCGGGCATCGGCTTTACCTTTTCTGCGCCCAGATTTGCCGCCAAATACAATAGCTCCGGCGTGGTAACAAACAGGCGATGGTCAAACACGCCGAAGTCACAACATCGGCCACAGGCGTTACAGACTCCGGCTAAATCAGAGTTGCGGCAAATCTGCGCGTCGACCCACTTGTAAATTTCAGCTACTTTCGTCAAGAGCCGGGCGTCGGCACTGGATTCTGCCACCATTTTTTGTTGCTCTGGATTTTCTTTATCTGCTCGGTGCTGTAACATTTTCCGCGATTGATTCCGGGACATTTTTGACCTGTTTTATTCCAGGCGTCTGGACTGGCTAAATTGATCGGCCAAAAAGGCCACGTCCGGCATTGGCTTGGCCGAACAGGATAAATTACGCATATCCTCCGGCTGTCAGCCTGCCGCAAAAACATACAATCTTTGGTGCTGGGCTGTTCGACAATTGTTGTTCGCAGGCCGACTCGCCTAAGATAATCTCGCCTCAACTGCCCCACCGTCATCTTCAGGAAGTCTGCAATCATTTGAATCTCTGGCCTGGTCGCCCAAATGTAGCCTTGTGCCGGCCCGGAGCAGCATCTGCCGCACTGCAAACACTCAAAATGCAAACCACTGACGTACCACGGACTTTTATTAACCACAGAACTTGTCCTGAGCGTAGCCGAAGGATTTCACGGATTAGACACGGACTAACACCAATTGTCATTCCCACGCAAGGCCTGCCCTGAGCGCAAGCCGAACGGGCGGGAATCTACTTTGTTTCGAGGATTTTGGATTTCTGCTTTCGCAGGAATGACATACACCGCCTACCATTTCAGCACCGCTCCGGTGTCGGCGCTGGTGGCCATTGAGGCATACTTTGCAAGGTAGCCTTTTGTAATTCGCGGCTTAGGCGGCTTCCAGGCCTTTCTGCGTCCGGCAAGTTCTTTGTCGGAAAGCTCGACATCTATTTTGTTGCTCGGAATGTCAATCTTTATTATGTCACCATCTTTCAGCAGGCCAATCGGGCCGCCGACCGCTGCTTCAGGGCTGATATGGCCGATGCAGGCGCCTCTTGTTCCGCCGGAAAAACGCCCATCA
Organism: Planctomycetota bacterium; assembly: GCA_017885385.1. Classification (GTDB taxonomy): domain Bacteria; phylum Planctomycetota; class Phycisphaerae; order Sedimentisphaerales; family Anaerobacaceae; genus JAFNGF01. The sequence continues at coordinate 7,549 of JAFNGF010000237.1, read as the reverse complement.
GTAATCAGCGCAACCGATTCGCCCAATCCTGCACCCATAATGTAACTGGTGGGACTGAGCATTTCGACCATGCCAGGGCCGCCCTTGGGGCCTTCATAACGAATCACCACGATATCGCCTTTTTTCACCTTGCCTGCCAAAATGCCTTCGCAGGCCTCTTCCTGGCTTTCAAAGATGACGGCTGGGCCGGTGTGGACCAGCATACTTTCTGCTACCCCGGCTGTTTTGACCACCGCGCCGTTTGGGGCAAGGTTTCCTCGCAGAATCGCAAGGCCGCCGGTTTTCGAGTACGCATTATCGAGCGGACGGATTACCTTCTGATTTTTTATTCGGGCGTCAGCGATATTTTCGCCGAGCGTTTTGCCGGTTACCGTCAGGCAATCGGTGTTCAGTAAATTGGGAATCTTGCTGATTTCTTTTAGTATAGCGTTTACGCCGCCGGCAGCATCCACATCCTCAACGTGGAATCCGCTGGATGGCGCCACCTTACAGATGTTGGGGCATTTAGCTGAAATTGCGTTTATCCGGTCAAGGTCGTACTTGATGCCCGCTTCGCTGGCAACGGCCAGCGAGTGCAGAACGGTATTCGTTGAGCCGCCCATCGCCATATCCAAGGCAAGGGCGTTATCCAGCGATTTTCCATCGATTATCTCCAAAGGCTTAATATCCCTTGCCACCAGATACATAATCTGTTTGCCTGCGGCTTTGTAAAGCTCCTGCCGCTTTGGGTCGACTGCCAGGATAGTTCCGTTGCCGGGCAGCGCCATTCCGACAGCCTCACAAAGGCAGTTCATCGAATTGGCGGTGAACATCCCCGAACAGCTTCCGCACGTCGGGCAGCCCGTCAGTTCCAGCTCTTTTAGCTGAGCTTCGCTAATTTTGCCGGCGTTGAGCCGGGCGACGCCTTCAAATATGCTGATAAGGTCAACCGCTTTTCCATCTTTTGCCTTGCCAGCTTTCATCGGTCCGCCGGACACAAAAATTGTAGGGATATTCAGCCTGACCGCCGCCATCAGCATACCGGGCGTAATTTTGTCGCAGTTGGGGATGCAAACCAGACCGTCAAAACAGTGTGCCCGGGCCATAGTCTCGACGGAATCGGCCACAATTTCGCGGGAGGGCAGAGAATATTTCATGCCCGTATGCCCCATAGCGACGCCGTCGCAGACCGCTATGGTGTTAAATTCAAAAGCAACGCCGCCCGCCTCGCGGATAGCCTGCTTAACGACCCGCCCGACCTGGTTTAGGTGAACGTGGCCCGGCACAATCTCACAGAAGCTGTTGGCAATGCCGATAAACGGTTTGTCAATGTCGGCGTCACTTAGACCGCAGGCACGAAGCAAACTCCTGTGCGGCGCACGCTGGAAGCCCTTCTTTACTGTGTCGCTTATCATAGTCTGCTTTCTCCACGCGAAAACAACCCCGCGATAAGCCCGTCCTGCCTGTCCTGAGCCAGGTCGAAGGATCGCAGGGCTAAATATTAGCTCCCCAATTTATTAGGGGGGCTATTAAGTGTCAATAAAGAAAAAACGGTTGTCTTGGGACAAGCAAAATGTATAATGACAACCTGGATTTCGTAGAAAAGTGAAACTTACAGGGAAACCAAATAATGATGCCACGTACTATTTTCAGTTGCGCTAGCCGCATTCTGATTTGTGTGCTTGTTGTGACGCTGAGCTGCAACAATTCTGCGCGGGAAACTGCTCGCAGCAAGGTTGAACAGCAAGAAAAGACGCTGGCCGGCAAGGAACCTGCTGCCGTAGAGCGCATTCCAGCAGAGGTCAAGCCCAAAGAAAAAGGGCCCGCTGTGCTGTTGGCGCTGAAATTCACTCCGCAGGACTCGACAACCTACAGAGTAATAGTAGAGGCTGACAGGAGCGTCGTGTGGGAGGGACCTTTGCCGGAAAAGCCCACCGGCTTTAAGGGCGGCCACACCGGCAATAGAATCGAAACGACCTTTGCCCAGCGGATACAAAGCGTCGACGATAAAGGCAACGCCATTGCTGAGATTAAAATAGAGGCGTTGAAGTATCTCGCAAAAGTCAGAGACGATGTTGTTCTGGACTTCGATAGCTCGCGAGAAAAGGACAAAGACAATCTGCTGGCGAAACTGATCGGACAAAGCTACACCATACAAATCTCGCCTGCGGGACAAGTTTTGCAGGTTGTCGACGCAAACCAGGTACGAGCCGCGGTCGAGGGCAGCTCCTCGGCTCATCAAACGGCTTCGGCACTATTCTCCGCAGAAGCAATTAAGCAGCGGCACACAATTCCGGCCCTGCCGCCCGGCGAAAAAAACCGATTAAGCCCGGGCGAGAGCTGGAGCAGCACGGCGACTTTTCCCTTCGATATGATGGGCTCGAAATCCTACGAAAAGATTTATACGCTCAAAGAGATCAAGGATGCGGATGATCGGCAATTTGCTGTCGCCGATATGAACGCGGTTCCGTCCTCAGAAATGGCTCAGGAGCTCCACAAGGAACAAACAACAAATCCTCTGGAAAAAATGTTTGATACCAACGAGACCTATAGCGGGCAGCTAAAGCTCGATTTGACGGCCGGCAAAGTTGAAAAGTGCCTCGAAGAACTACGGATAGAATGGGTTATTGTCGACCCCCAGGCGAAGGACGATAAAGAACCGGCTGCTTTAAGAATGTCTGCAATGCGCTTGTACAGCATCGAGAAAATCGACTGATCTTTTGACCTCCTGCCGTGCAGGGGGCTAAATCAATCGAAAGGAACGGATTTGAAATCCACGTTGTTATTACTGGCGGTTGTTGGCCTTGCCGCCCTTGCCGGATGCGAGGCGCCTGTCGGGCAGAAAGAGCCACTGGCAGAAGGAAAGAAACCTGCAGGCGAGGGAAAAGTCCTGTTGACCGTGGACTTCCAACTGGGCCAGACCCTGCAATACAGATTTGTCTCCAGCAGAGAGATTGACCTGGACTGGGGACCAACGAAGGCCGCGTCCGGATCGGCAAAAAGTACCGTCAACAAATTCTCCGAGTCGATGGAGATGGTTGTTGCCTACACGCCCGTCGAAGTCGATCCATACGGACTTACGACTATCAAGGCGACCTGCAAAAAGGTTATGGTAACGCGGGGTAAAGGCGCGGGCGGAAGACCGCCGATGAAAGACGCCGTCGAAAGTTTTGCCGGCAAAACCTACAGCCTGGCGGTCGGGCCAACCGGCAAGATCGAAGATTATTCGCAGCTGAATAAACTGATCGAAGAAGTCGGCAAAGAACCGTTCCACGAGGACAGCAGACTCGGCAGAATAAAAGAACCTGATATGATCGGTGATCTTGTCGCCGCTCAATGGTTCTTGTGGGATTCAATTTCCAGCATAGAAAATCCGACCGAAGGTGTGTCGGTAGGACAAACCTGGAGGTCCAAACTGTCGGTGCCTGCGCCGATGGTGATGCGAAAGGCAAGAGACGTGACCTACCGGCTCAGTGAAATCCGCGACAATGGAAAGGGCCGGCTCGCGGTCATACAAAGCTCCTATTCACCGGCAGATTCGGTTCCCAGCAGTTGGCCAATACCCTACGCCGGCACGTTCCAGATGACCGGGACGTTCGGCTTTCTTAGGGGATATCGGATGCTGGATTTGAAAGGTCAGGGCGAAGAATTATTCAATATCGACCAGGGCCGAATCGAGCACTATGACCAGCAGTATGAGATGCGGTTGGCAGCTTCTTTGCCCCTTCCTATCGGCCCAAATCCCACGATAACTATCAAACAAAAACTGACAATGCAGCTTCTTGAGTGACTCGCCTTTGCGCAGCCGCTTCGGCGGAGCGAGGTTGGGCGGTGGTCAGCCCGTGACCCGTGAGTTGTCGCCCCGGCCACGAGCGACGGAGGTGTAGATTGGCACATGAGAATCTATGGGCGCCGTGGCGGATTAAGTATATTCAGGACCTGGGCGAAGGCTCGCCACAGACGGGCTGTTTTATCTGCCGAAATCTCCAGAACGCTCAGGATGATGACACAAACCTCGTGTTGTGGCGAACCGATAGAAGTATCGTGATTCTGAATCGCTTCCCCTATAATAATGGCCACTTGTTGATAGCGCCTGCCCGACACATCCCCGACCTCGACCAAGCAAACAGCGAGGAGCTGCTTGAAATGATCTTGCTGGTCAGGGAATCCCAAAAGGCACTCTCGCTGGCGATAAAACCGCACGGCTTCAACGTTGGGATGAATTTCGGCCGATGCTCCGGGGCGGGACTGCCGGGTCATCTGCACATCCATATCGTCCCCCGCTGGGACGGAGACACAAACTTTATGAGTGTTTGCGGAGATACCAAGGTTATCAGCCAAAGTCTGGCTGAGCTTCTTAACCTGCTCAAACAGATAAGCAAAGACCACAACCTTCCCTGTTTATAAAGTAGAATAAGCCACAGAGGACACAGAGGTGCACAGAGAAAAAAATTAAAATATATCCTCTGAGCTCTCTGTGCTCTCCCCGAGCAGGGGGGCTGATCGCCCTGTGGCAAAAAGAAAGTTATGTCGAGTGAGCTTGCCGATTACGCTGTCACTGAAAAGGTCAGCCGGGGCCGACGTTTCGCAGAGAAACCCCACCCATACCGCTGCGACTTCGAGCGCGACCGCGACCGCATAATTCACTGCTCGGCATTTCGCAGGCTCGAAGGCAAAACACAGGTTTTCACGCCCGGCTTGGACGATTATTACCGCACGCGACTTACCCACAGTATAGAAGTGGCACAGATAGGCAGAACCATCGCAAAGGCTCTGCACCTAAATGAAAGCCTGACCGAAGCGATATGTCTTGCGCACGACCTGGGGCATCCGCCTTTTGGCCACGCCGGCGAAAAAGCCCTGGACGATTTGATGGCCGATTTCGACGGATTCGAGCACAACCGACAAACGTTGCGAATTGTGGATTTACTGGAGCATCCGTATCCGGATTTTTTCGGCCTGAATCTTATGTATGAGACCCGGCTTGGATTAGCCAAGCATAAAGGCCCTTATGATAAGCCACAGGACGAGGCCTTTCCCGAGGCAAACTCTTGCCTTGAGGGACAAGTCACCGACATTGCCGACCGTATCGCAGTAAGCTCCCACGACCTCGAAGACGGTTTGCGGGCAGGTCTTATCAGCAGCGAGGGGCTAAAAGATATGGAAATATTCGTAGAAGCGCAAAGGCGAATTAAGGCCGACGCAATTAAGGACCACACCATTCGCAGAACCAGAACGGCAAAAGCAATTATCGATACGCTGGTCAGCAACTGCATAGAAACAAGTAAGCACAGTATAGCCGAGGCTAATATTGCATCAGTGAGTGATGTCTGTAGCAGAAGCGAGAGTTTGATCGTGCTTTCATCGCAGGGCGGCTCAAGACTCCTTGAACTGGAGAAGTTTCTGCTGGAGAACTTTTATCAGCACGCATCATTGATACAGACGTCGGGCAAAGTCAAAGACTGGCTCGGGCAGCTTTTCACAAGCCTCTGCCGGAGGCCGCAGCTTATGCCAGGCTATTTTCAAGGCTTCATAGCGCAGCGCGGCTTGCAGCGAGTGGTATGCGATTACATCGCCGGCATGACCGATAGGTTCTGTTTGAAGATGCTCGAGGAAATTTAACCACAGACGCTGTCCCTTCGGCAAGCTCAGGGCAGGCTCTGAGCGCAACCGAAGGATCACAGAGATTTCACGGATTAGTGTTTTACCGCCAAGAACACATCCCCATGGGACAGGAAGAGCGCAGAGAAATAATCACTTCTGAATGTGATACTCGATTCTCGTCCATTCTCCGTAGCAGAGCCATTGCGGAGGATGAAATGCCCGATACTCACGGTCATTGCGAATAAGCCTTCAGCCCTGAGCGCAGCCGAAGGGGAAACGAAGCAATCTCCAAGAAACCAAAAAAGATTTTTGCCACAGAGAGCACAGAGAAATGATTAATACCCATGTAAGGTGCGATATTTCGCACCAAATACTTTATATGTCACCATTGTCATTCCCGCGAAGGCGGAAATCCAGTCAGCTTTTTCAATAATCCCACTATTAATAGGTGGCTATCCCTAGTATTCCGATTAAGTGCTTGATTGGGAATGCACTTGGTTTAACAAGCCTTTTTCTGTTTCTTCTAGCTTTTTGTATAACTCATCTGCTGCTTTATTTGACTCTCTAGAAACATTTGGGCCTTCTACTTCAAATTTATTAACAGTTGCTATTGTTATACAAGAGTCGATTAAATCTTTAACTTCCTTCTGCAATACTGCCCCATAATTTGCCAAAAATGTATTTAATTTTTGTTCAATTTTGTGAAACCCTTGTGCTATTTCGTCACAAGCTTCATACCAATCCTTATCTGGGTAATTATATGTTGGCATAAAGCTTCTTTTTAGAGCCACTAACGTTGATGCCGCCTCAAATTCTTTTTTGAAGATAAATTCAGACTTTTTTAATTTTATTTTATAGCTTTCTGTGTCTTGGACGAGGCGATTCCGTAATGACTCTAACTCTTGGGCATATACTGCTTTTTCCTTTGTCATCAGTCGGTTAGCCCATACCTTTCCAAGCCAGCTTGAAAAACCAAAAATAATAAACGCACCACCACCTAAGGAACCAAGAACCACTCCTGATATTTCTAAAATTTCTTTCAGAAGCATGTTTTGTCCTTTCCAACACTTGGGGAGCAATAGGCATGTTTATCTGTCCAAGTTACCTTATTTAGTTCTTCTACTTTTGTTAATTTGCAACTTCGCATGTCCTACTGGTCATAAATGGAGCCTAAAATAGTAAACGGGCTAATCATGTAATTATAGTTCAATGATCCTTCTAACCATCCTGAAATGGGCGGCCGCGGCCATCTCAGATGCGTGTCAATTCGGTTGTTGCCATTCCTAAGATCGGTGTCTGTGAAACCATGTCAGGTCTTTCATGTAAATGGGAAATGGTAATTCATAGATGTCTGTGTACTCGACCTGTACAACTAGGTTGCCAAGGAAGTCACGGAGCTGGTCTCGGTAGCGCACGGCTTTGGCATCGTTTTCGTCTACTCCGAAGTCCAGCAGATTGAGAGAATTGCCAGGCAGAACAGCTATGCCTGAGGACACTTTGCTGAAATTGTTGAAAAACAGATTGTCGGGTGGCGAAGGAACGAGATCGATCAGGTGACCAGACAATTTCTCCTTCTCGTGAAGCGCGATGACCTTCTTCAAGATGAGTGGTCCTGGGCCATTGTTCCATAGGCGAACACTGAGTTCATTCTCGAAGTCTGAGGCTTCGACGTATGGGAGCGGCCTGACTGACCGCTTGTTGTGATCTCGCATGCACCAACTGAAGTAGATGGAAGTTACGAGCGATACTACTGAGACAATCACAGCGCATATGGCAATCACTATTTCAGGTTTCATTCGTGTTTTCTCACTTTGTCATGCCAACTACTGATCATATGTTTCCGTATAAGCGCCATACTCGGGTGCATTTGCCGGATGATGCCCCCACTTGCATTGCGTAGAGCTAATACTGAGGCATAAATCCAAGATGCCTCGCTTCGTATCTCGTATGACGTCTTCAGATTGAA
>JAFNGF010000236.1 GCA_017885385.1 Planctomycetota bacterium | reverse complement strand
TGTTTTCTTGAAGATCGAGGCGGGTTACGTCGGCATCCCAGAACAGCTCCCGAGGGATATCCTTGCCCTTCCTCATGAATGATATTATATCACAGCTCGAGAACTGCGATTTCCTTTTTCGTGCGGCATGGAATTCCCGCTTCTCCGCATAAAACGACGATAAAGCCGGCCGCCGGTCGCTGTGAATGCGCGACAAGGTCTCAAGGGAAAACGCCTCGGCACGCAGCGATATTTGTTTTACCCGCCGATGACGACGGTCCAAGGACGGACGCGCCACTCGGTGATCAGGCCGTTCTTTACATACGGGTCGTTGACGGCGAAATTCTCGGCAGTCGCAGGCCCCTCCCCCTTAAACACCAACACGGCGCCGTCCGCCGGGTCGGCTAGGGCACCGGCCATTACCAGACCGCCGCGCTCTTGGGCGCGTTTCGCATAGGCCAAGTGCTCCTCGCGATACGGGGCGCGCCTTTCGACGTAGTTGTCCACGGTTTTGTAAAACAGAATGTAATACATGACGTCCTCGCACTTTCTCGCGATTCGAACCCGCTCGCCGGTTACGCCTTCGCAGGATAGCCCACCGTCTGGGCGAACAAGACGCGCTGCTCGGGCCGCAGTTTGAACTCTTTGACCGTGTTCGTCTTATCGCAATTATGGAACCAAGCCGCCAAGCCTTGCGACGCGGCGAACAAATAGACGTTCGAGGCGATGAGGCCCGTCGCGACAAAATAATAAGACTTCTGGACTTCCGGATCACCAATGTTTCGGTCCGGTTGTCCTTCGATAACGTATTTCTTAAGGTCGACGACGTAAAAGATATTGACCGGAGCCGTCGCCGCGGCGCCCCGGCCGGACCGCGCCCGAAAATCTCCGGCGGCGACCGGCGCCAGCCGGTGAGGAACCGCCTCGTAGAGATAGACGCCCTGGGGCAGAGCGACATAGAGGTCGATTTCCTGCGAGTTGCTGGCCGATGCGGCCGTTCTTCCCACGCGACCTGATGGCCCGGCCTGGCGGTTCACGCCGAATGCTGCCCACAGAAGATTAGACAGCATCTGCGGCGGAAGTTTCTCCGCACTGATGTTGCGGATAGTCCTTCTTTCCTTCAGGGCCGCCAGCACGCTCTTGCCGCCGTCCGTCTGGGGTTTAACAAGCGTGATCGGCTGCAGGTCCTGAGCGGAGCTGGATGCTGTGCCGGCATCCTGGGCGAAGCTGGACGCTGTGCCGGCCAGCACGGTGAAGGCCGGCACGGTCTTTAAGAATGTTCTGCGATCCATCTGATCTTCTCCGATCTGCGATTTTTCCCTATCAGCTTCTCAGAATCGTAGGGCTGAGATGACTTATCTCTCGAAGGGGGATCTGCTGGACACAACCGAAGAACCCGGCTGCCGCCGGCATCGAATACAGGTTATGGAATCTTTCCCGGCAGGCGGGCTGACTCTTCAGCGGCCAGCCGCGCCAGCCTTCCTTCAAGCCTTTGTTGACAAAGGACTCAAGCTCCACTCTCATTTGCTCAGAACTCATTGTCCGGCCCTTTTTGCTCAACGATGCTTTGCAGGATACCGTCTCGTTTGCAGAGATATGACGTAATTGTCGGCCAGGATATTTCACGTTGTTGAAGAAATCGTTGGCTGCGCTATGACTTGAATGACTATGACATGAAGGGCGAATACTTGCCAACCCCTGCTTCCGGAGACCCCCAAATCAATTTGGGGGCTAACCGGTTAGCCCCGCAATGTATTGCGGGGTTTTCCCCGTCCCCGCGAAAGCGGGGATGCGCGCGCTGCCGCGAGGCATCTATCCGGCAGGATGGTGAGTATTGCATTTGGCGCTCTGAGCCCTTCGCTGCGCTCACGAGCCTGTCCTGAACGCAGTGAAGGAGCAAACTCCGCCAAGCCAATGGGACAGGAGACAGAATACAGAATACAGGAGAGAGGATACAGAGCCATGAGCGTAAGCGAGTAGCAGCACCCCCGCTCGCCGGGGCAGAACCCGCTTTTTTGGCCACAGATTGCACAGATTTCTTGCCGCGGACTACAGAGATTTAGAGCCGGCTAATCTGTGTCAATCTGTGTTCTTGGTAGGGTGGGCTTCAGCCCGCCAATAAGGTATTGGTGGGGCATCCATTCTCCGTAGCAGAGCTGCCGCGAAGGATGAAAGCCCCACCCTACAATCTGTGGTTGTGTTCTTTTTTATCCTATGGCCGGGGCCTGGCAAACCGCCTCACTCGATTGTCCACAACGTAACCGAATCCTGGTCTCTGACAAACACGCGGTTGCCCGCGATTACCGGATGCGCGTATGTCGGCGTGTCGGCCACCTTGTATCGCGTGATCTCGCTATACTGCTTGCCGTCGGGCTTCAAGACGATCAATCCGGCCTTCTCAGGCAGGGCCAGCAAAACCGAGCCGACGTCGACAATGGCGCCAAAACCGCCGAGCGGGTTCGTATCGGTCCAGGCTGTCTGGCCGGTCTGCGCGTTCAGGCAGTAGAAGTTGCCGCGATTGGAGATGGCGAACAGCAGCCCGTCTTTAAGCACCGGCGTGTTGAACTGCGGGGCGAGATCCGCGTTGCTCCAGAGCTCTTTGGTCACAAAGTCATCGCCCTGCTTTTCGATCTTCACGGCCTTGGCGCCGCGGGTTGCCCCCGTGTAGATTACCGTTTGCCCATCCACGATCGGCGTGGCGGCATTGTAAGCCATCTTCTGGGGCGCAAACGGCAGCTGCCATAGGAGCTTTCCATCGGCTACGGCGACCCCTACGATGCTTTTGTTCGTCAGCGTCACGATCTGCTTTGTCCCCTGCACCGTCATCAGCACGGGCGAGGCATACTCCGGGCCTTCGCCGGCCCATTTCCATTTCACGTTGCCGGTCGCCAGGTCGAACGCCATTATCGCACCATTATCCTTGGCGCCCAGTTGTGCGATGCACATCCCGTCCACAATGATCGCCGACGTCGCCGTGAAGAACTCGGGCACGACCTTGGGGAACTCGTCCTTTCGCCAGACGAGCTTGCCGGTGGCGGCGTCCAGACAGGACAAAACCCCGCCCACGCCGATGGTGACGACTTTTCCTTCCGCCACCGCAGGAGAGCTTCTGGGCCCCGGATGTCGGGAGGGCGCTCCGGTTACGGCCTGCGCCTCGTATTTATCTCGCCACAGCTCTTTGCCGTCAGCCGCGTTCAAGCACAAGGTGACCTCCTCCGCACCCTGCCGCGCAAAGACATAGAGCTTGTCGCCCACAAGGGCGGGCGTTGCATCGCCCGGGCCCACCGTCGTTCTCCACTTCTGCGTCAGCTCCTTCGGCCAGGTTTGAGGCGCGGCAAATCCGCTCACCTTTCCATCCCGATTGGGTCCTCGCCACTGAGGCCAATCCTGCGCCAAGACGCAGCTCGCGCCGACCAGAATTACGCAGCCTACAATCGCGACGATGGATCGATTCACTTTTTTCATTGCAGCCTCCATTTCAATTTCTNNGCCCGGGTTGATAGGTCAATACAATTTTTGACCTCAAACAGGATAGGAAGGGAACATAGTATCCATAAGGGCGAAAAGAGCCGGCGAGCTGTGTCGGCAGGCGGGTCCGGTTACCTGCCGTAGTAGTGCCGTGCTCCGGCAAGGGCCTCCGCCCTGACGATTGGCTCGGGCGGACGTGGGTCAGCCTGTCTGCGGCCGGCGATCAGTTTGGCGAGTTAGAAGTGGTTCTTGGCGAATGCTCCGCCCGAATGAGACTTGAGGTAGTTCTCGAAGGCGGCGGCCTTATCTTTTGACCAAAAACAACGGCTGTTTCAATCCGCCACGGCTAATACTCCACGTGTTTCTACGCATGCGCCAATTCATGATGAACGAAATCCCTCCTAAATCTGGCCTTCTCGACAGTCAGTCGCTTCCTCTTTGCACGAATAGACGTCCGCCTTACAACGCGGACATACTTCATCCTTAAAGGTAAAACTTGAACCGCATTTTTGGCAGGTCCAGCGTGACGGTTGCTCTTTGAGCCAAGAATCGAATCCTTTTTTGCGGACTTGGTAACAGTTTCTCTCTGCGACTACTGCCATGTCCATGCCATTGGTGTGGAACTTCTTCGTTCTCTCGCACGGAAACTGGCTACACTGTCCGCAGGAACTGAGGTTCTTCGCAGTAGCGCAAGGTCTTATGACACACTGGGCGCAGTGGTCGGCAAGTTTGCTACTTTTACATCCGAGGCACTTTATCTGCGAAGAGTCGGGGGCGTTGATAGACATCTGGTACAACGGGCACGCTCCGCAATACAGGCCGCAAAAGGCAGCCGGCAATGATTCCTTTTGCCGGCCGGATTGCCCGGCTGGTTCCGCGCAACCTGCTAAACCTCCAACCATTGCACAGCCACAGCCCACTTTTGCTGCGCTATCAAGAAACTTCCGGCGGGTCATTTCATTGCTCATGGTATGCTCCTTTCTGTCGATCGTTAATTGATATTAGTTTGTGCTCGAACGATTAGCTTAAAAAAATCATGTTCTCAGGTTTCGCTCAATTTGCTCCAATTGTCTCACCAACCGCTCTCGGTCGTCCTTACTCATGTTACGGTACAGACTTTTAAGCAGTATCATGGATATTTCATCGAAGTCCCTCCGGAGTCTGCGAGCCTTTTGAGTTAGTTCTACGTAGGTTACCCGGTTGTCGGTCTTAGATGGCATTTTTCTAACGTACCCATGACGTTCAAGTGTGTTGATCATTACCGTAACAGTGGACTTGACGCGCCTGACGTTTTCTACAACCGCTTTGATCGGGACGGGTTTTGTTTGCTGGAATAAAAAGTTCAACACTGTGCCGTGAGCGGGCACAATTCCCTTAATCGAGCGATCTCTCAATTGACTTTCTATCACCAGATTCGCCAGCTCACGTATTCTGGCCATTTGTCCTACGATTCCGCGCGTATCCATTTTGTCGAGTACCTTCACCAATATACTTGACCATTTCCAGCATATTAGTTCGAGCACGAACTGTTGTCAACAAAAAACCAAGAAATATTTGGGATGGAAAGTCTCAGACCAGCAGAAATGCTATTCTTGCGAAAGGGTAGTCGAAACAAGCTTCCATGGGGCATACTTCTTGGTGTGTGGAGACCGACCGGTGTTGTGATCTTGAAGACGACGATCGAGATCTGATGTTACACCAATGTATGTTTGTTCGGGATGACTTATACTTTTGATTAGGTAAACACTCTGCATTGTTTCTTTTCGCTGCTATTTAGGAGCCCGCCTTCGCATATAGCTTCGGCGGGCATCACCTTTCGCCAAGCCTTCTGCGGACAATATCCGCCGAAGCCTTGGCGAAGGCGGATGGAGGCGGGGGGATTCGAACCCC
>JAFNGF010000235.1 GCA_017885385.1 Planctomycetota bacterium | reverse complement strand
AGAACATCGCCGGAGCCGGCTGTAGCCATTCCAGGATTGCCGGTTTTGTTCACGTAGACTTTTTGCCCGTCGGTAACTACTGTGCCCGCACCTTTTAGGACCACGGTGGTTTTGCTGTGCTGAGCAAATTGCGCTGCCTGTTCCTGGCGGTCGCGCGGCAATTGTTCTCGCAGTAGGCCCGACCATAACCTTTTCATTTCGCCCGGATGAGGCGTCAGGACCAGTTCCGCTCTTAGCCTGCTTGGCCAGCTTTTTAGTGCGCTGAGATTATTCAGCCCATCGCCGTCTATGACTAAGCGCAGTTGCTCTTGTTCGAGGAGTGTCTGGACAATTAGCCGAAGGGACGTGGTGACACCGACTCCTGGGCCAAACGCTACGGCGTCATTTTCACTAACCGCATTGAGAATCGCGTTGATTGCCTTCGCGGAGATTCGCCCGTCTGCATCTTCGGCCAACGGTATGGTTGTGTAAGATGGCTCTATTGAGGCAACAATCGGCAGGGCACTTTTAGCTGTTGCCACTCGCACCAGTCCTGCGCCTGCCCGCAGAGCCGCGCGTCCCGCCAGAGCGGCGGCTCCGCTCATGCCGATGCTGCCGGCTATGATACAGACCTTGCCAAAATCGCCTTTGTGGCCGTTAGCCGGCCTGGCCTTTAGTTTCGGGATAGATTTTATTATCTGCATACAAACTCGTTTCGCGCAGTATATTAAAAATATTATAGGGTATGGTCAATAAAAGATTTGAAAAGCAGAAAAGAAGGGTTATAATAAGCGAATAAAGCGAAGCATTTGTTTAGGATCAGCCGTAAAAGAATCCGCCGGTTTTAGCAGAGATTAGAACCTATGAGTGAAATTATATTTATCGTTGAAGATTCTGATGAGGGCGGTTATACTGCTAAATCTCTCGGTCACTCTATCTATACCGAAGGTGAGACATTAGACGAGTTAAAAGAAAATATCAAAGATGCGATAAAATGTCACTTTGATGTAGAGGAAATTCCCCATATTGTACGCCTGCACATAGTAAAAGATGAAGTAATTGCATTATGAAGCTGCCCCGGGAAATCAGCGGCGAAGAACTCGCAAAACTTCTTAAAAAATACGGCTATGAAATAACCCGGCAAACTGGCAGTCACATACGACTTACCACTACTGTGAAAGGCGAACACCACATTACTATCCCTGCCCATAAATACCTTAAAATAGGCACATTGAGTAGTATTTTGAGCGATATCGCCATCCATTTCAAAATAAACAAAGGCGATTTAATTAAAGAATTATTCTAATTGGAAAGTATCGAGCAAGAAAATCAGCAGATACGCTGATATTATGAAGAAGGCGAATAACAGAGAAATGGCCGACGAATTGCGGCCGGAATACGACCCCTCTAAACTCAAGGGTGGTGTCCGAGGCAAGTATGCGAAGCGGTTCCAACAGGGAACGAATTTGGTCCTCCTCTCCCCGGATGTTACCAAGTATTTCCCCGATGAGCGATCGGTGAATGCTGCGCTGAGGTCTCTGGTCAGCATTGCCAAGGCCGAGATTCGCCACTAACAAAGTCGGCGTAGCGAACGGGGGCCAGCCGTTCCAACGGCGTATTATACGGGTAGGAAATCGAAGTTCCAGATCTTATGCGGATCAGTCTAATTATTGTTAGCCAAAGAGGAGAAATGACATGGCAAGAAAGAGGTCGACAGACACGTCTGCACCTGGGCAGAAACGGACTTATCTGAAACAGTCCGACGTTGCGGCGATGACTCTCGACGAGGCACTGCGCGTTCCGCAAGCAATCCTCGATCACTACGCGGGCAAACCCACGACGCCTTTGCATGTAGCAAAGGCACTCAATGTAGACCCAGGTGGTTCGCAGTTGAAAGTCATCTCGGGTGCTGCAATAGCCTACGGGCTAGTCGAAGGCGGAGCCCAAGCGACGACAATAGAGGTGACAAAACTGGCTCGCCGCATTCTGCGATCCAAGAAAGAGGGTGATGATCTGCTGGCCAAGCGTGAGGCGGTTCTCTTGCCAAGAGTGTTCGGGGAATTCCTCCGCCAGTATGACGGCAACGCGCTGCCCAGGTCGGACATTGCGCACAACGTGTTGGAATCCATGGGAGTGCCACGTGACAAAGCCAAGGAGGTCCTGGAGCGTTTAGAGTGTTGCGCCCGATCCGTGGGTTTCATCGAAGAGATCAAGGACAAGAGTTACGTGAGTTTGCACGGTGCCGCAGAGCAAATGACGACAGGAGCGGGTGTTCATGTGGATGACGATGAGACTGCGATAGGGACAGAGACACTTCCCCAGATTCCTGCGGGTTTGGTCACGCACCCAGCAACCCCAGAAGAGCCGGTCGTGCAATCGGTTCCCCAAACAAGAACCCAACTTGCTGTCGCAATAGCGGACGATTTTCGAAGGCGGCGAGTGTTCATAACCCACGGCAAAAACCACGAACTCGTGGACCCGATCAAGAAGCTGCTGGAATTCGGTGAATTGGAGCCTATCGTCTCAGTCGAAAGGCAATCTGTTTCAAAGCCCGTTCCCGAGAAAGTCATGGACGACATGCGCGGGTGTGGAGCGGCGATTATTCATGTGGATGCAGAAGAAACGATTACCGACAAAGATGGGAACGAACACACCCTCCTTAATCCGAACGTCCTCATTGAGATCGGCGCTGCCATGGCGTTCTATGGTCGAAGGTTCATCCTGCTTGTGCGTGAAGGCATTAAGGTGCCATCGAACCTTCAAGGTCTCTATGAGGTCAGATACACAGGAGAAAACCTCGACGCAGCATCGACGATCAAATTGCTGCATGCGATCAAGGATATAAAGAACTACGCCTTGCCGACGGAGTCGGAGCAAACATAAGGCTAACAACGGCGTGGTCCGTACCCGGTACCCGCGCCGGACGTTAGGCGCTTTGCCAAAACTCGTCAGGGCGGCCCGCGCCGGCGAATGCCTACGCCGAGTCTGAGAACCTGCCGCAGCCCGATGTGAGGTAGGGATAATATCGCATCTATCACCCGTCAGGTCGTTAGTCTTTGGTTTTGAGTCTGAAGTCTTGCGTCTAAATTTTCCTGTCTCCTGTATGCTGTTCCCCGCTTTCGCGGGGACAAGCTTCTGCCTTTCTACTTTCCTGCTTCTATTTTCCTATTTATAAGCGTGGCGGTGACGGCTGCGGAAAAGCCGTTGTCGATATTAACTACTGTGACGCCAGCGGTGCAGCTATTAAGCATGGTCAAGAGAGCCGACAGCCCCTCGAAGTTTGAGCCATAGCCCACACTGGTAGGCACGGCGATTACCGGACAACTGACCAACCCGCCCACCACGCTAGCTAACGCCCCTTCCATTCCCGCTACGACAATAATAATGTTGGCCTTCTGAAGTTTGGGCAGGTGTTCAAACAACCTGTGCAGGCCGGCCACTCCTACATCGCAGATTAGCTCCGTCCGCTGGCCCATAATTTCAGCGGTGACTTTGGCTTCTGTCGCCACGGGCAGGTCCGCGGTTCCAGCGGTTACTATCGGCAAAACACTTTTTGAAGGCTTAAGTTTTCTTTGCTCCAGCACTATCGCTCTGGCTAATTGCTCGTATCGTGCCTTTGGAAATTTCCCGCTCTTTGCCAGCGCCTCAAAGACGTGCGGCTCGGCTCTCGTAGCCAGCACGCTATCACTTTTCGCAGCAAGGCTTTCAAATATCCTTATTATCTGCTCGGTCGTTTTGCCCGGACAGTAGATAACTTCTGGAAAGCCCCGGCGGATTTGGCGATGGTGGTCTATGCGGGCAAAGCCTAAATCCTCAAACGGCAGATGGCGCAGCTTTTCAATCGCATCCTGGATACTGATTTTGCCGGCTTTGACCTGCTTCAATAACTTTTTCAACTGTTCAGCTTGAATGTTTCACCTGCCTTGTGAACTGTCATTCTGAGCCCTTCGCTTTGCTCGAGGGTAAACTCGGCGAAGAATCTCACTTGCGAAGGCCAGATGCTTCGCCTTCGGCTCAGCATGACAAGTGCTGCGTTTTAGCCGGTTGCTTTCGGCTCAAGACTGAAGTCTGCAAAAAGCCCGGCCTTGAATTTATGGTACGCCAAAGAGGCTACCATAACCGCGTTGTCAGTGCAATATGGTTTCGGAGCGACCAGCAATTTTCTGGGCGGGGAACCTGAGTCGCACATTTTCTGTAAGGCGTCTCGAAGGGTGCTATTGGCTGCTACCCCGCCGCCCAGCAAGATAGTTCTTGCGCCGATTTTCTTAGCGGCTCGCTGCGTCTTTTTCACCAGGACATCAATCACCGCTGCCTGAAATGATGCTGCGATGTCCGCAATCTGCTGCCCTGTCATCGAGCCGACCTTATTTTGACCTTTCATATCCTGGCCGTGACAGTGATAAAGCACCGCGGTTTTAATGCCGCTGAAAGAAAAGTCCAGCGAGTCACGCCCCAGCATCGAGCGTGGAAATTTGATTGCGTTCGGGTTGCCATTTCGTGCTATCCTTTCGATACTCGGCCCGCCGGGGTACGACAATTTAAGAATGTTCGCGACTTTGTCGAACGCCTCGCCGGCTGCATCGTCAATAGTAGAGCCCAAAAGTTCAAGCTCCAGCGGCGACTTGCATTCATATAGGCAGGTATGGCCTCCTGATACAATAAGAGCAACCGCTGGTAATTGCAGGTCTCCTTCAGCGAGCATCGCCGACTGCAGATGGGCGTGCAAATGGTTGATTGCTATCAGCGGCTTTTCCCAGGCGAAAGCCAGGGTTTTGGCAGCCGTAACGCCCACCACCAGCGCAATAGTCAGGCCCGGCTGATTGGCGACAGCTATGGCGTCGATGTCATCTTTGTTGACACCGGCCTGGGCCATTGCCTCAGCTATAACTGGATATATTTTCTCGATATGTGCACGGGACGCTATCTCAGGCACAATGCCGCCGTATTTCTCGTGCAGCTTGGTCTGCGAAGCGATGATGGAGGATTTGACCTCTCGCCCGTTTGCCACCACCGCCGCAGCAGTCTCGTCACAACTGGTTTCGATGCCGAGGATATTTATGGTTTTGGGCTGCATGAGCACAGATATTAACGAAAAGAAGACGGAAAGTAAATGGTAGGGTGGGCTTCAGCCCACCAACACCGCCGCACAGATCACACCCCCAAGTGAGAGATATTTCTTGCCTACTTCGACAGTACCGACCATACTATTGATAAGCAAAGCGGAAGCTGCCGACGCGGATTAGCGATCAGCATACGTCACGAGATTTTGAAGGGATGTTGAGATGAAAAAGAGTTTTCTCCTCATGTTTATCTCGTTCAAACTTGTTCTGTTTGCATCACTGGCTTTTGCTCAGCAGCAAAAGACTCTACCTGTCCGATTACAAATGATTTCTGAGAGATTGTATGAAGTTTTGGATGGCCGAGGTGCAAGAGGCGGTATGTATATCGGCGATAACGGCGTCCTCGTAATTGATGCCAAGATGGATAAGGATTCTGTTGACCAAACGGTAGAGCAGATCAGGAAAATGACAGACAAGCCAATAAAGTTTCTGGTAAACACTCACAGCGACGGAGACCACGTCAACGGCAACCAGTATTTTCCGCAGGGCATTACAATCGTTGCCCATGAGAACTGCCGGAAGGAGTTTTTTCATCCAGGCAGAGATGGAAGTGCGTCGCAGTGGACTAAGCCTGAGTTGATGCCGTTTGTGCCTTCGATTACGTTTCGCGACAAAATGGATATTTTCCTCGGCTCAAAGAAGATAGAGCTTTGGTATTTTGGCGTTGGTCACACAACAGGCGATGCGGTCGTCTATTTTCCGGAGGAAAAAGTCGCCTTTATCGCTGACCAGGCGTTTATAGGAAGGCCTCAGCTTATTCATTCTTACAAAGGCGGCAATTCTTTTGAGCATGTCAAAACCCTTGCAAAGATGCTGAATACACTCGATGCCGAGAAGTTTTGCAGCGGCCACAGTGAGATTATGGATCGTAAAGCGGTAGGGCAGCACATTCAGCAAATGAAAGAACGCCAGGCGAAGGTTAAATCTTTAATCGAAAAGAATAAGACCTTAGAACAGATAAAATCCGAATTTCCGAAAAACGAAGCTGGACTGATTGAGTCCATTTACAACGAAGTGAAAGGGCTCTAACCAGTCGAGGAATAGAAGCTTCAAAAACGAGATAAGCAAAATGAATTCAACACATCCAATTTGTTCAATGAGAAAAGATGATAAGTCAGAACTACTGAGAGTCTGCCAAATATGGCTAAATGAATCTATCCGCTGTCACAACTTTGTATCAGACCATCCAGCACAGTTCTGGAGGTCGAGACAACTAGATTTTCTTTTAGATGTCATTTTTGCGGACGGATATGTTTGGAAGGAGAACGGATTGATCAAAGGTTTTATGACCATAAGTGGTAATTACATACGTGAATTGTTTGTTGATTCTCTTTGGCACGGAAAAGGGATTGGGACCGCGCTGATGAATCGGGCAAAACAATATGCAAAAGAAAAAAAATATGACTATCTGGAAACGAGTGTTTACGAGAAAAATCAAAGTGCCATTTATTTTTATATAAATAAATGCGGATTTGAACAGAAAGATCCGTATGCAGAACCTGGTACGGGGCTTATAAAATTCAAAATGGAATGGCAAAACCATCAGTTATAATAAGGCCAAGCAAGTATTCCTGTATGGTGACATGGCGAGAATTGCCGTTCTGTCGACCCTCTCGAAACCCAGGGGGCAGGATCGGCTTTAGGCGATGCGGATTGTGAAGAATGAATTCTCAGCATGGGCAGGGGACCTGCCCATCCTACGGACTATGAGACTACCCGAAGAGAAGCGGGGCGTCAGAACTGCACCATTGCCAACAATGCCATTACTCGGTGGCGCCTACGCGGCGTTTAATGTCTTCGATATCCAGCTTGTTAATGTAGCCTATGAGGTTCGGCCAGCCGGGATAAAAGTTGAAGCTGCCGTTCGTCATCTCGTCGATTGCTTCAGATTTGCTCCAGCCCTGGACGGCGATGCGATAGACGGCGCACATTAAGCCGGCGCGGTGTGCCCCACGCTGGCAGTGTACAAAGACGGGCGTGCAGTTTGGGTCGGTTGCGATTTTCAAAAAACGGACCACTTCGCCATCCTCAGGGTGCCACGCTGCCACGGGGATGTGTTGATAACTAAAGCCCATGCCCGTGATTTTGTTACGATCGGAATGAAATAGGCGGAGATTCACGATTGTCTTTACGCCGAGCTTCTTTAACTGCCGCATGCCTTC
>JAFNGF010000234.1 GCA_017885385.1 Planctomycetota bacterium | reverse complement strand
CCCGACCGCTGGCCCGCCGGCGACCTGGATACCGCCGGCTTTCGCGACCCGCCGGGGCAATATGGTGACACAGACGGCTCACCGTCCAAGAACTATATGATTGAAAATCGCGAGGACCCGAAGGTAAAGACGCTGTTTGAACTTGCTTTCCAGAAGCGTCCTGCCCAGGAGCTGTATGACCTTCGCAAGGACCCTGCTCAGATAGAAAATGTTGCAGACCGTGCTGAGTATGCTCAGGCCAAAGAGAAACTTGCCGCCGCTCTTATGGCTGAGCTTAAGGCGACGAACGACCCTCGTGTCCTGGGTACGGGCGACGTTTTCGACAGCTATCCATATTATGGCGGCGGCGGTGCTAAGAAAGCTGCCAAAAAGCCGGCTAAAGCTGAGCGTTGATATAGCTTTTCAAAATCAAGGTTTTCTTGGCCGGTATAAATGTATGCACTGGCCCAGATAGACCTGGGCTGCCTCCATCAGTGTCTCCGACAGCGTAGGATGTGGGTGAATAGTCGCGGCCAAATCTTGTGCCGTCACTGACTTTTCGATCGCCAGAGAAACTTCTGAGATTAGCTCACCTGCTGAGGTTCCGACTATTCCGGCGCCGAGAATTCTGTCGGTAGCGGGGTCTATAATCAGCTTGGTAAGTCCGCTGCTTTTTCCCATCGTGGCCGCCCGGCCGGAAGCCTGCCACGGGAATTTCGCCGCCTTGACCGTTCGGTTTTGTTTTTTCGCCTGGCTTTCACTCAGACCACATTCGGCGACCTCAGGCTCGGTATATATTACAAAGGGAATTGCNNCCTGCGACATCGCCGACTGCGTATATCGAGGCGTCAGCAGTCCGGCGTTTTTCGTCGACCTTAACAAAACCGTTTGCGTCGACCTCGATTTTGGTGGTTTCCAGGCCGATGCCTCCTGAGCTGGGTTTGCGGCCGACCGCAACCAGCACTTTTTCATATACAGCCTCTTTTTTGCCCAGATTTTCGCCCTGGAATGTCACTTGGAGCTTGCCGTTTTGCTCGCTGATTTTGGCAACCGTGGTATTGAGCATAATGCCATCGAAGAGCCTCTGGATGTGCTTACCTAAAACTGAGACAAGCTCGGGGTCCGAGGCGGGCATCAAATTGGATGTTATCTCCGCTACCGAAACCTTTGTGCCGAGGGCCGCATAGAAACTTCCCAGCTCCAAGCCTATGTAACTACCTCCGATTACGAGCAATGATTCTGGAATATTGCCGACTTGCAGAGCTTTTGAGGAGTCCATCACCGCCGGTATGCTGCAAGGTATACTTGGAATAGTTGCAGGGCACGAACCGGTTGCCAGGATGGCGTGGTCGAACGAAATTTTTTGCGTGCCGTTTCTTCTGGTTTTGACCTCAAGTGCGTTGCNNCGTGAAACTTGCCAGGCCTTGTATGAATTCGATCTTTCTTTGCCGGCAGAGCTGCCCCAGCCCCTGGGACAGTTTTTTTACGACGCCGGTTTTGAAGTCGCGTATTTTCTCTACGTCGAATTTTGGTTTTGAAAATTCGACGCCGCAATTTTTTAATTCGTCGGCTTCGGTAATTACTTTAGCTATGTGCAGCAGAACTTTCGTTGGAATGCAGCCCCGGTAGAGACACACTCCGCCTGGATTTATCTGTGGGTCGATCAATGTCACCTGTAGGCCCAGGTCTGCTGCGTGAAAAGCGGCTGCATAACCGCCTGGCCCCGCTCCAATTACTACCAGTTGTTTCAAGCTGTTCTTCTCTGCCATCAAATGCCTCCGTGGTCAGCACGTAAGATGGAATGCGCCAACAACTTTTCTGCCTTTTTTAATCTGCTCATTGAAGATACTGCACGCCTGGCCGGTATTCTGCGCAATGACTTCTATGCCTGCATCCTGCAGCGCCTTTTCGGTCGCGGCGGGTATCTCCATCATCCCCGAATCTCCCGTACCTATTATCAGAAGCTCCGGCTTAAACTCCAGTATATCCTGCAGGTCTTCGATTGCAAGACTGTGCCCCTGTCTGCGCCGCCAGCTGGACCTGACTTTGTCGGGAAAGACAATAAAGTCCTGTCTGTACTCTTTGCCGTCAACCTTCATAACGCCGAAGCTATATGAATCAATTCGCATAACTGGTGGATCCCGCGTAAACCCGGGATAGAACCCCACAATGAATTGCGGGGCTAAATATTATTGCTTATCCCTTAACTTGTTCGCCCCTTCTTTTGCTTTCTTCTTGCAGGATTTCCAGCAGCTCCTCGTCCTCTACCTGGTTGAAGTACGAGTAAAACTGGCTGATCGCCGAGAAAAATGGCGGCGCCTGCAGGCATATTGTTTCGTCTGCATCCCGGCTCAGCTTTTCCAGCGTTTCCTGCGGGCCGACCGGAAGGGCCGCCACGATTTTTTTAGGGTTTTCCTGTCTGACCGCCCACAATGCCGCCTGCAAGGTTGCGCCGGTAGCCACGCCATCATCGGTAACGATTGCCACTCTGCCGGCCAGCGGAATCTTCGGCAGAACGCTGCGATAGCGCTTGACCCTGCGGGCAATCTCCTGCAGTTGGCGGCTTTTCTCGCGTTTTATGTAGTCGTCATCGACGCCCATATATGAGCTGATTTCCTCGTCCAGGAAGAGCTTCCCATCCTCACAGACCGCGCCAATAGCCAGCTCCGGATTTCCCGGCGCTCCTAATTTATGTGCCAGCACCATATCCAGGTCGGCCTGCAGCGCGTGCGCAATTTCGCGCGCAACTACTACACCGCCTCGCGGAACGCCCAGCACCACCAAGGGAATTTGGAATTTCGATTCTCGAATTTTGACATTTTCCAACTGGTGGGCCAGCAAATCGCCGGCCTCCATCCGGCTGCTGAATACCCGACTACTGTTCGATACAATTCTCAATGTGCCCATTTCACCGCTCTGCGATAAATTCCGGACAAAACCCCGCAACAAGTTGCGGGGCTAAATATTTTCAAAATGCGCACATACCGGCTACGCACCCGCCTGAATATTCGGCTGCTGCCGTAACAAGCTCACCGACGCGAGAGATCTCAGCTTCCTGGCGATAGCTAAAGGATAAGACCTGGTCGGGTTTGGAGCCGTACCTATAAATCGTAATGCCTTTGCATTTGAGTTTATGCGCCAGCAAATATATCTTTCGCACGTCTTCTACGGTCGCATCGCTTGGCAGATTTATGGTTTTGGAGACCGCGTTATCGGTATATT
>JAFNGF010000233.1 GCA_017885385.1 Planctomycetota bacterium | reverse complement strand
AGGCGGGTCCTCACTTCGTTCCGCTTATCGGCCAGGCCGCGAATCAGAGCGGCCGCCTTTTTTCCCCGGCCGGTGACCTGTCCGATCCTGGCGATCAAAAAGGCCAGGGAGTCGAGCGTGTCGCCGGCGTTCAGGGCGAAAACGGGAAGCCCCAGCTCGCGCATCCTCCGTATGCTCGATAAGGGGTTGCCGCGGTAAGCGATCACCAGCTCCGGCCTCAGGGCCTTGATCTTCTCCAGGTCGGGGTCGATCAGGCCGCCGATCTTTTCTTTGCCGGCCGCCTGGAGCGGATAGTCGCAGAAACGGGTCACCGCTGCCACCCTGGGGCCCAACTCCAGGGCGAACAGGATCTCGGTGATGTTGGGGGCCAGGGAGATGATCCGCTGCGGCGCCTGGCCCAGGACAAAGGGAGCGCCCTGGTCGTCCCAGACAGTCTCCTGCAGGATGCCTGCTGATAGAATCGGCGGCAAGATAAATAAACAAAAAACGGCGGCTTTCGCCAAAATCGAATGCGCTGGTTTTTTCATTCCTTTCTCATTTTTGAAGAAAGCCGCCGTGAAGTCAAGAAATGCAATTTCTTTTCAGTGCCTGGTTCGGCAACGCTGCAATTATGGTATTACTATAATTGTAAATGCCGCAAATATGGTAAGGCCAGGCTGCGAGGATGATTAAGTAATCGGCCAGGAAGGGATCAGTTTGTCGATCTCAGCCATAAGACGGATAGTTTCCTTGAGGGCGACGACGATTTTCTGATAGTGTTGGATGTCTTCGTAAGAGAGCTTCCGGCCTTTGCGGTCTTTCAGCCATTTCTCGCAGACCTGGTAGCCGCCGATGTGAAATTCCCAGACCGCTTTGGGCACGCCGCTGAAATACTGAGCCTTATTGATCCAGAGCGCGTTTGTCCTTATCCGTGTATTGGACCTTTTCCACGATGTTGTCGCCTTTTTGGGGGAACTCAGTGATGAAATTTGCGAGTTTGGGTGATTCCATAAGGTGAAGCGCAACCAGTTCCGCACCCTTAGAGGCGAGAGCTCGGAAAAGCTTCAGGCTGCTCGTCAACGGCAAGCGTGGGAAATCGATCTTGAGGAATTCGGCGTAGCGCGCACGATACGTCGGCGAGTGAAATATTGCATAGGCATAGTTGAAAATGTCCTCTGGCGTGATGGCCTTAGGCAAGCCATGCGGTTCTTCCTGCGGCAGCTTTAATTTATCTGCCAGTTCCTTCAGAAATGCCGGGCTGAGGTTGGGGCGACGCCTAGTCTCGGGCGATAACTCACCCTGCTCACACTGCGTGGCAGGGAATAGATACAGCGGAAAAAGTGAGTAATTGCCTCTCGGCAGCGATCCCTTTTCAATTAGATGTCGTGTGACGAGGCAAACAAACTGGTCGCCACCTTCATTTATTCTCAATGTAATCAAACCAAGGTTTTTACCTCCGATCATATGGTGCATTGTAGATTCCCGTGCTCGTCCAAGTGCGGTTGGATCATAATAAATCCAGCGTATGTCGAATGGACGATAAAAAACGCGCATAATTGCATCTTGTTGATAATAAAGACCAGCTAACTTTGAGATATTCCAGCCAGAGCTGTCTTCTAAACCATACTTCTCTTTTAGGTAGGACGTATCGTTGCTGTGCGTTGCTATGTCATCGAACCGCGTGGCTAAAGTCTCTTTGTCAAACTCGATGAATAATTCATCGCGTTTTGTTTGAATCCCCGTATTCTGCTCGATGAATGCACTCGAGACATTCCAGCCAGAAGTATATTCTGATTCCGCATGCAGATTAATAGGAATAAAGAAGAAGTAAGGCGAAGCAGGAGTAAGCTCCATCCAAGGTATTTTTCCGACGTTCTGCTCCCACAGCGTCTCATATTTAGCCTCACGCTTCCCCCAGAGATCTGCGTGGAATAGGCGGCAACTTGCCTTGTTCGGCATTTTCACAAACAAGCCGATAGCAACGCCCTGCTGAATGTCAAATACATTTTTATCTTCGCTACCGTCAGGCGCTGTTTCTTTCTTTTTAGAGCTACCATGAAGGTTGAGGATATAGATCTCGTTGAAAGTATTAAGCAGGCATTCACGCATTCGGCGATGCGTGATGCCGTCGAGATAGACATTATTGGTAATTAATCCAATAATGCCGTGGCCGGTCTTCTCAATTCGCCACTGAGCGAATCGAATGAACTTAATAAAGTCGTCGTCGAGATTGAGTTTCTTTTCATGCAGGTCTTTCTTATAGTCTTCTAGTAACGAAAGAATCCATTTACCGCGGTTCATGCGGCCGAAATTGGAATACGGTGGATTGCCAAGAACGACCATGATAGGAAGGTCAGTCTTAATCTTCGCTGCAGCGTTTGCTTCATCCGCTACCCAGCTGGCAAAAAGCTGCTCGCTTTTCTTGGCGGCTTCTTCGAGAGTATTTGTGAGATAAATTCCAAGGCGCTGGTCGGACCCGAACTTGTAACCCGTCTGTTCCAGTTGCATACCGAGCTTGAGNNAGCAGCTCGAAGCCGAAAATGCGGTTGAGAAGATGGTTGGAGACATAATCATCCCAAGAGCCCTTTTGCCCGGCGAAACTCTGGTAAATATGATCGATAACGAAGTACAAGAAGGTGGCTGTTCCGGTGGCTGGGTCGAGAATGAGCGTGTTTTCGTCGGCCAAGCCTTTCGGCCGGTTGAAGCGAGTCTTAAGCAAGTGGTCGATGGAACGGACAATGTATGAAACAACGGGCTCTGGCGTGTAATAAACCCCGCGCAATTCTCGCATTTTCGGGTCATAGGCGGCCAGAAAAGTTTCATAAAAATGGACGATAGGGTCCTCTTTGCCTTTTCCCTTGCCGAAATCTTTCAGTATTTCGGATATGTCGGCATGTTTAAGCAGCTCGACGATATCGTCAACAGCCCAGGCGATAGAGTCGGGCATATCGCCCGCTATTTCTTGAAAGAGCTTGCGGAGGAAGGGGTTGGTCTTGGGCAGGTTGAAGGCGGCCATTTCGCGGGAAAATTGTTTGGCGGCGGGCGCATGGACGCGTGCGGCGAAAAGGCCGTAGGCCAGCGTCTGGGCAAACATATCCGCAAATTGAGTTTCGTTGAGGTCCGGGATGAGCACCTGGCGAAAGGCGGCTAGCCATTCCTGAAGCCAGGGACCGCGCGCGGACGGCGCGACGCTGAAGCTGGAGGTTTCTTCCTTTACGCGATGGCGCTCAACCTCTTCCGCTTCTTCTTTAATCGCCTCAATAATCAACTCGCGGACGATACGCGTCATGTGGGCCAGGCTCTTGGCCAGATCCTTGGCCGTGGCCACGGTCAAGGCCGGCTCTTTGAAGAAGGCGCTAAGAAGCTGGCCCAGCTTCTGCTCCCCATCTTGCTTTTGCTTGATTTTTCCTTTGGCGTCAAGATCGGCTAGGCGAGCTTTGAGCCGCTTTTTGCCGTTTACAAACCAGCGGAATTCAAGGTAGTCGGTGAGGACCCAATTCGGCAGGCCGTCGCGGTAGCGGATAAATTGTTTGCCGTGCGGCCCCTTGCCCTGCTCCATTTCATCGAGGTTTGTACCGATGTCTTTGGTCTCGACATAGCCGATGAGCACTTTTTTTCGGGAAATGCTGAAATCGGGCGCGCCGCATTTGGTCCGTTTGGGCTCATTGGTGGCGGAGATTCCTTCAGCCCATGATTCAAGAAAAGTTTTAAGAGCAGGCCTGTAAGTGCTTTCCGTGGCGATGCCGCCGCCGAGTTCTTTCTTC
>JAFNGF010000232.1 GCA_017885385.1 Planctomycetota bacterium | reverse complement strand
TGGAAGGATGGGCGAATCGGCACATATAGAGGACTTCGGGCTGGCAAAACAGACTATGGAGCTTCTGTCTTCGGCACAAAGGCCGTAGGCCCTGTCGTTGCCTCCGCCGGATACGGCCCTCTAATAGAAGAGGTCGTCAAGTTTTTCAAAACCGGCAAATCGCCCGTGTCGGCGGAAGAAACGATTGAAATTTTCGCCTTTATGTCTGCTGCCGACGAGTCCAAAGCCCGCGGCGGCGCAGAAGTGTCTCTTGCCTCGGTAATCGAAGAAGCCCAGAAACAACGGACTTTGCCGCAGTTACAAAGTCAGGTAAGACGATAGTCTTTTGATTGGTTCCGGTCAGGGAGAAAAGCAATGGCACTGAACTCCAGAAGAATGATTCTATTATTGGTCTGTATACTTTTGTTTTGCTGCTGTCAAGCTCGGGCGGAATTACTCTCTGTCGAGAACGCCACAATTTCCGTCACACTTAACACTGATAACGCAGCGATCTCGGTGGCCGACAAACGTACGGGTCAGACCTGGGGTCAGCAACCACAGAGTGCCGAATTTAAGGCCGATAGTGCCAGAAAAATTGAGGACGGCATAGAAATCAGATTAGTCCAAGTGCCAATGGATAGTTCCATCCTGGCAACACTGCAACTGGATAAAGATCTTCCGGAATTTACGCTAACACTTTTGGGCGAGGGCGAGCCTAAATGGCCTCTTCGTTTTCCGCATCCATTTGTCACCGAGCAGGGCACATACCTGGTGGTTCCTATGAACGAGGGAATTTCCTATCCCGTGGATGACCAGACGATCGAGCCGATCAGACTTGTTGCGTATGGCGGGCACGGAATCTGCATGGCCTTCTTCGGCACCACCGATGGCCAGCGTGGCTATATGGCTATCATCGAAACGCCCGATGACGCCTCAATTGATATTAGGCGCTCTGGCGGAAGGTTTTGTGTAGCGCCGTTGTGGGAGCCGCAGAAAGGCAAGTTTGGGTACGCCAGGAAATTGCGCTACGTCTTCTTCGATAAGGGCGGACATGTGGCGATGTGCAAGCGATACCGTGCTTATGCCCAGAAGATAGGCTTATTCAAGACGCTAAAGCAAAAGCAGCAGGAGAACCCGAACGTGGACTTGCTCATCGGAGCGGTAAACGTTTGGTGCTGGGACAAAGATGCCCTTGCGATTGTCGGCGAGCTGAAGTCCGCGGGCATCGAGCGTATCCTGTGGAGTAACCGGCAGCAGCCGGCAGGCATAAAAGCGATGAACGAGATGCCGGGCGTTCTGACCAGCCGATATGAAATTTACCAGGACCTTATGGACCCGCAGGTAGTTAAAGAGAAACTTCGCGGCGTACATTCCGATTGGACCCAGGCCGGCTGGCCAAAAGACATTATGCTGGATGCAAACGGCAGCTGGCGAAAAGGCTGGCAGGTAAAGGGAAAGGATGGCCAAATGTATCCCTGCGGCGTCCTGTGCGATAAACAGGCACTGAAATACGCCCGAGAGCGCATACCTGAGGACCTGGCGACTCATCCTTATCGCTGCCGTTTTATCGACACCACGACCGCTTCGCCCTGGCGTGAATGTTACCATCCCGATCACCCGATGACGCGCGGCGACAGCCGGCACTACAAGATGGAGCTATTACGTTATGTCAACGAGGAGACCAAACTGGTCACCGGCAGTGAAACCGGGCACGACGCCGCTGTGCCTTATGTGCACTATTTCGAGGGCATGCTCAGTCTCGGACCTTATCGTGTGCCCGACGCCGGGCGGGATATGAGCAAAATCTGGGACGAGGTCCCTCAGAACGTAGCTAAATTTCAGCTTGGGCACAAATATCGACTGCCGCTGTGGGAGCTGGTTTATCACGACTGTGTCGTGGTGCAGTGGTACTGGGGCGACTACAATAATAAGCTGCCTGCATTATGGGATAAGCGGGACCTTTTTAATCTTCTTTATGGTACGCCGCCGATGTTTATGTTTAACCGCGACTTTTGGCAGCAGCATAAAGAACGCTTTGCGCAAAGCTATAAGGATATTTGCCCTGCGGTCCGCGCTGTTGGCTATGCCGAGATGACCGACCATCGTTTTCTTACGCCCGATCGGGACGTTCAGCAGACGCAGTTCGCTAACGGCGTTACAATAACGGTGAATTTTGGAACAACGCCTTATCGGATGCCGGATGGCCAAGTGGTTAAGCCAACGGGCTACTATGTGTCGGGGATGTAAACGATTCGCAGACAGACAGTTGTTGGGCAGGACCCCGCGTGCCGCGCGGGATATTTAGCCCCGCAATTTATTGCGGGGTTGTGTTTCTAGCGGATTGTTTCTGCCATTCGTAGATTGAGGGCACAGCGGGCGTTGGTCTTAGCGCATCTTGAAGGGCAAGCGCCCGATTATCTTTGAGCACTTCAGCCTTGCCCGGTCCTGCCACGAATTGCCCGTTCCCGCCGGACAAGATGTTGCCGATAATTTCGGTGCCTATGCAGTCCGCCGTTGCCAGGTGGACCATGGGCGAACTGCCGTCCTTGAGGACGAAAACATTGCCCTTGATAATGTGGTCGAAGCTGGTGGTCTTGGCGAACACGCCGGGTCCTTTCTCCACCACAAATCGGCTGTAAAGAATCAGCCAGTTTTCGTTCATGCCGCCCATCCACACGCCTGCTTTGGGCGAACTGACGTCGCAGTTGTAGACCACATTTCGAGGCCCGTTTGGTCCGTGGGCGGAATCTTCGGGTGGCGAGGCCCACATTCCGTATCCGTAGCCTCCGTGGCCGAGCGCAGATTCGATTACACACTGCTCGATAAGGTTTTCGTTGGTCCATCCGGCGTGCCACTGCCCATCGCTCTCGTGAAAGACGCTCTTGCGTATCACGCAGCCGCTGGCGGCCCACTGGAAAAGCGGCGCGTGCCGCATCTTGAACGTCTCGACATTTTCCATCAGGCAATCCCAGCAGTGGTCCCAGCCGGTGTATGCGGTTCCACCTCCGCCTTTGAACCACGCATCGTCGAAGACGCAGTCGCGGATTTCGCACCATTTAGCCATCGACCCGTAGACGGGAAAACGTCCGCATTTTTTCACCGTCACGTCTTTGGCCCAGCAATTCCAGCCGTGGTAAAAGATCACGCTGCTAATCCAGAGATTTTCGGTTTGCTCCAGATATAGCGACTCGATCCCGCAGCGCCTGATGGGCACGACCTTCTGTACGTAAGCACCATCGACAACGGGGAACTCGATTCGAAGCGGCTGATTGATAGTAATAGTGTGGCCAGCGATTTTCTCAATAACTACTTCGTACCGGCGGTACATGCCCCACTGGCAGGCATTTCTGGTAAGCTGTTTCCAGCGGTCGGTGGCCGGTCCATCGATGAGAATACAATCGCCGGCTGAAAGTCCTTCGGTGCTTTCCAGCTCCAGCTTCATATCGCCGCGCTTGCCGTCCCGCGCCAGCTTCAACTTTGTGCCGACCAAACCTTCGCCTGCGAAGGTGATAACCGCCCGCGAATCCGGGACAGTGTCGCTGTCGCGAAAGTCCGAGTCAAGCACAATGGGAATATGCTCACTAAGTACTGTTCCATCTTTGTATTCAGCAACGCCTTTTAGCGTATGCCGGCCGTCCGGGACTTTGCCGATGGCGTCGCGGCCGGACCGAGCAAAGGCGAATGTGTTTCCTGAGTGCTCGCTTCGAGCCCACGTGCCTATAACAACATCATCCACCATCATGGTCATTTTCATCAAGCCGGTCGGTTTGCAATGCATTTCGAGCCGCGTGTTTCTGCCCACCCGGCTGCCCACAGTGGGCGTGTAGAAAGTCACGCCGCTTTCAGGGATGGAATATCTAAAGATCAGGCGGGTCTTTTTTGGCCCTCTGCCTCGAATAACGATGTTATGGTCGCGTACTGTCACGGGGCGGTCAAGATAGTACGTACCTTCGCTCAACAAGATCGCCCCGCCGCCCCTTTTGCCCGCGGCTTCGCAGGCTTTTGCCAGGGCATCGGAGTCGTCGGCATCATCGTCAGATTTGGCGCCGAAGTCCTCGACTGAGAGCATTACCTTGGCATTTGAGACACCGCCCTGCACGCCGCACTTTGTCCAGTTGGGATACACCAGCCCGTCCGGCCCGACCACATCAGCCGGCGTCAGGCGAGCGGTCTGGTTCGGCTTGATTTTGTACTGCCTTTGCCAGGGCACATTGGCCGCAGCCATCTGGCCAAAAATCCCCAGAAGCAATAGGAAAATAAGGGAATCGCAAAGTCGATCCAGGGGCGTTGTCAACTTGGGCTTGAATAATAGCATTTTGCAGTACTCCAAAGGCTGAAGATTACTACCACCGGGAGTTAGCTGTCGCCGTGCTGGCGACGGCTAAACGTGGACAAGAGATCGAAATCCCAAATTATTCCTTCAACAAGCAAGGCATCAATAGAGGGTACTGGCTCGGAAAGTCGAGCGCAAAAAAAAGCCGGAGCTTTTTGGCTCCGGCTACGTGAGACAGCTTTTCATTAGCAGATATAGACCAAACTTATGAACTATCCACTGCCTCACTAAAACCAAGATACTCAGAAGAAGAAAAGAACGCTTATATCAACAAATATCATTATAGATGCCGGGGCGAGTTTTGCAAGCATTTTTTCAAAAAATTTTCAATTTTTTCGCCATCGTTCAGAATGGGGTAAGACTTTCCTGGACCCTGTAAGGCGTCATTTTCTCCGTAACTCCTTTTTTGGCAGAGTATTATGAGTGTTCGTGGCGGTCGAACCGGCGCGAAAAGTGTTACCTTTGGGCATACGAAGCCCAAGCATACCATTTTTTCCAAGCGTTTCTATCGGGGTAACCTATTCGCTCAAGTAAACCCTATATGTTGAGATGTTTTAGTTTTCGTCCTCGTCCATGCCTGGCCGCGGGGCAGCGCGGGTCAGGGCAGGCTCTGCCCGGCTACGGCTTGGCGCTTCCCGCTCCGGCGAAGCGCTTCCGGCTACGGCTCGGCGCTTCGCCGAGAAGAGTCGCAGAGGCGAGTCGCAGAGACGAGAGTGTGCCGAAGGGCCAGGTTTATTTGGCGGTTCTACCAGAAGTTTCCCCGGCGTGCCGGGCTCGGCCAATTCGACATTCAGGCTCACATCTGGTAAACTCGTCCTGTTATGAGCAAGGACCTTAAAGAAAAAACGCTCGCCGAGCTGGAGCAGATAGTCATCGGCCTGGGCCAGAAAAAATACCTGGCAGAATACATCTTTCATTTTATCCACAATGAGGCGGCCACTGAGATTGCTCAAATTACTCCGCTGAACAAGGCCTTTCGATTGCAGCTAACCGACCAGGGCTACTATATCTCCCGGCTTGCCGGCGTAAGCAAACTCACCGGTAAAGACGGCACGGTCAAGTACGCTCTTACGCTGGGCGCCCGGCCGAATGCGCGGATTGAGGCCGTGCTGCTGCTCGATAACCGGCGTAAGACGCTCTGCGTTTCCACTCAGGTCGGCTGCGCACTGGGCTGCCCGTTCTGCGCTACGGGAAGGCTCGGCTTTCGCCGGGATCTGACCGCCGCCGAAATCGTTGACCAGGTGAATATTGTCGCCCGTGATGCGTCGTGCGTCGCGCCAGCAAACTCCGCAATACGCAATATGCACAGCGCAGGACGAATAAGAAATGTCGTTTATATGGGCATGGGCGAGCCGCTTCTAAATTACCATGCCGTGGTCAAGTCGGTCGCTATGCTGAATCATCCGAAGGGTAAGAATATCGGCATCCGACATATAACTATCAGTACCTGCGGCATAGCGCCGGCGATCAGAAAACTGGCTTCTGAAGATCTGCATCCGAAGCTGGCGGTGTCGCTGAACGCCCCGAGCGACGCTCTGCGGACACAGTTAATGCCCATAAACGCGAAGTATCCGATAGCGGAGCTGCTAAAGGCGGTGCGATTCTACCAGGATAGGACCAGCCAGCGGGTCTCCTTCGAGTACGTTATGATAAAAGGGCTGAACGATTCGGCGGCGCACGCCCGAATGCTCGTCAACCTGCTGCGAGGGCTTATGTGCCACGTGAATCTTATCGAGCACAATCCGTATCCGGGCTGCGAGTTTGCCGGCAGCGACAGCGAGCGAATCAGACAGTTTGCGTCGATTTCGGAGCGCGCCGGCATTGAGACCACCGTGCGCTTCAGGATGGGCCGGGACATACGGGCGGCCTGCGGCCAGCTGGGAGCCGACTGGCTGACGGTTGAATGAGAATGAGCGGAAAATCGACCAGACGTGACCTTTCGATAATCACTGTCGGTTTGTCGCCGGCCTGGGACATAACCTGCTGTGGGCGCAATCTGGATTGGGGCCTGCATAAGTACATCGACGAGCAAACGATTCGGCCTGCCGGAAAGGCGCTCAACGTCTCCAAGGCCCTGGCGTGGATGGGGCAGAGAAATATCGCCGCCGGTCTGTGGGGACGAAATGATTATCAGCAGATGCTGACAGCGGTGCGCTCTTTGTGGCCTTTAATTACGGTTAAAATGACAACCGCTGCCGGGGACACGAGGCAGAATGTCACTGTGGTCGATACGGCAAAGGATAGGGACATGCACCTGCGAAATAGAAGTGAATTGGTTTCACGGGCGGCACTGCGAAGACTGCGGGCGGATTTGGATGCGTTGGTCGGCAAAAGCAGCGTGTGTGTCTTTGCCGGGGCGATGCCGGAAGATGAGCTGCTGCCCGATATTGTGCGGATGGTAGAAAGTTGTCACAGGCGCGGAGCGAAAATCGTGCTGGATACTTCCGGCCCGGCTCTAAGAGAGATTGTCGATACCGGCTGGGTCTGGCTGATAAAACCGAATGTCCGGGAGCTTGGCGAACTGCTGGGCGAAAATGTTGAGGATAATTCCGCCGCTCTATTGCGGGCCGGGCGAAGACTTTTGGAAAAAGTTGACGTTGTCCTGATAAGTCGCGGCAGAAAAGGTGCCGTGCTGGTTATGCGCCAGAGTGCCTGGCAGGGACGATGTCGCGGCTATAGGAAAACTCGCTCCACGGTCGGCTGCGGCGACTATTTGTTGGCCGGCTTCCTAAAGGCTCTCTGCGAGAATTGTAGGCCGGAATTGGCGCTTAAAAGCGCGCTAAAAGTGGCCGCTGCGAGAGCCTGGGGCTGGGACGAAAGAAAAGCCTGGCCGCAGGTGCAAAAACAAATAGCGGTAGGCGTTACTCGCATCTGAATCCAGCGCAATGAGGGCAAAACTTCGTTTTTTGGATTGCTTTCCGTGGCAGTTTCATGTAATCTATGTCGATGCAAGGGCGATTTTTTGGAAGGACGCTAAAAGTGGAAAATAGAAAACGTAAGATCAGCGTTGCGGCAGCGGTCATAGTTGCCTGGCTAATTGTGCCGACCGAGGCTGGGCAAAAAATACAGTATAAGCTGAATCTGCGGAAGGGCCAGTCGTATTACGTGCGGGTAATTTCCGACAGCAATGTTGCTCAAGAGATGATGGGCCAGAAGAGCGTTGTCGAAGTGACAGCAGGCTTTGGCTATCGGTTTGATGTCAAAGAGGTGGATGAGAAAGGAAACGGCTGGGTCGATTGCACCTTCGATTGGGTTAAGTTCAGGCAAAAAGCCCCCATGATGGAGGTGGCGTACGATTCGGCCAACAAGGTTTCTCCGGTGCCGGCCGGGGCCCAGGGAGTCGCCGTGTTCTTGGGAGCCGGCTTCTCGGCAAAAATCACGCCGCAAGGCCAGGCGCAGGAAGTCAAGGCAACAGAGCAACTGCGCAAGAACATCGAAGCCCAGATTCCTGAAGGACCTGAGAGAAAACAAATGCTCGATGCCTTTGAAAAGCAACAGTTGGCGGAGTCCATAAAAGAGCTTTGCCTCAGTCCTATGGCGGTGTATCCGGATAAACCTGTGGGGATTGGCGATTCCTGGAGTCGAACGGTTTCGTTCAGAACACAGCCTTTGATTTTCGATAATAAATGGACGCTGAAGGACCGCAAGGCTGGGACGGCGATCATTGAAGCCGCTACGGGCGTAAAATCAAATCCTGAGGCGCTACAGGACGCTGCCGTGAAGATGAAGCTGGAGATGTCGGGAAAACGGCTCGGCCAGATAGAGATAAGAGAATCAACCGGGCAAATAATGCGCAGTAAGATAACTCAGGATCTATCCGGACAGATGCAGACCGGAGCCGCAACGGTATCCGTGAAGACGCATGGCGTTAACACCTTTGAAATGACCGAACGCAAGGCACAGGCTGCTAAATAGAACGGGGGTTTGCTTTTCTGCACGGCTTTGGCGTTTGCTTGCCCTATTATTTTTCCGGAAAAACAGTTGATTGGCGACAGCGGATCGGGTATAGTTCCAGCATTGAGAACGCTCTGTCGCACGGGGCCGAAAGAGGAGCTGAAAACGTAAAACTTAAAGCGTAAACCTGTGGAATTCAACAGTTTTTCGTTTTTAGCTTTAAGTTTTTAG
>JAFNGF010000231.1:2095-2844 GCA_017885385.1 Planctomycetota bacterium | reverse complement strand
ATCATTCTGGCAACTGACTGTGATGCTTCTTCACCTTTTGATTGCTTGTCTATTTTTCTCAGCTCTTCGATTTGCAGGTCAAGCATAGTGATTGCTTGCTTATTATCAGGCTGGCTCTGCGCCAGATCATTTCTCATCTGCTCAAGTTTCTTGATTTGGGCCTGCGTATCCCAGTTTCCGCCGGCAGCCATTTTTTTCATCTGTTCGATCTGGCCTCGCAGCATCGGCCCAAATGTTTTTGAGACTACCTGCATATTCACGTAAGCCCAAACCGGCGCCTGTACAGCTTGTTTAGCCTGCTCGCCATCGAGAACGCCTGCCAGGCCAGGTGACTGGGCAGCGGAAATTGACTTTGCGGTTGCGATCAGTCTGTCATAACTTTTCGGCGATTTGAGCAGAGCAAAATTGCCAACCTGCATAACCAGAGCATCGCCGCCTGTGATTTTGGAAACGCCGTTGGCATCCGGCGCAGACACTTTGGGATTTGCGCTGATAAACTGTTTGTAATCCGTGACCGGAATAAGAACAGAGATGATGTCTTCTCCCACCGGTTCGCCCGGCGTAATAGTACCGAAGACGGCAAAACTGCCGTTGGTATTCACGCCCTTTAACGCAGGGTCGCCCAACATCTCTGCGAATTTTGCCTTCACCAACGTCGAGACTGGCGTCGGGTATAGACCGGCTAAAAACTGGTCCATTTGGCCGAGAGTCTGATCAAGATTATTTATGCGCACGCAAAAAAGACTCTC
>JAFNGF010000231.1:0-2085 GCA_017885385.1 Planctomycetota bacterium | reverse complement strand
AGCCGTCGCCGGTACGGCGACGGGCAAATGTGAATAACGGCCAGCTTACCGCCGTTTGTATTTTCCGACTAACTGACCCTGGGCGAGAATATGCCCTTGCATAACCTTGAGCAGGTCGCTCTTTCTGGCGCCGGCGGACAAGTCCAGTGTCGTGTCCAGGGCGTAGATTTTGAAAAAATATCGGTGCGTACCACTTGGCGGGCACGGCCCGCCGTAACCAACTCCGCCAAAACCGCTCGTCCCTTGTCGGGCGCCGCTCGGCAGAGTCTTATCAGTCGCAACCTTTTCCGCCAACTGTCTAGTCTCCGCCGGCAGGCCAAATATGACCCAGTGCACAAAAGTACCCATCGGTGCATCCGGGTCATCGCATATAAGAGCGATACTTTTAGTGCCCTGGGGAACGTTGTCCCATTGCAGCGGCGGCGAGACATCCGCGCCATCGCAGGTATACTTGGCAGGAATCAGCCCGCCGTCCTGGAAAGCAGAGCTTGTGATTTTGATGTCCATTGTTCTATCTCCTATTGTGGCACGGCCATCCCCTCGACTTTGCTCGGGACAGGCTTGGCCGTGTTTTCACGGGCTGGAAGCCCGTGCCACGGGCTACTTCTCGAATCTCCACATATCTATCGTCATATCCTCGGCAGCCACCCAGTCAACGTGCCAATCCAGAAACAGGCAATTGGAACCAGTTCTGTGTCGAGCGCGTGCCACTCGTCGGCCATAGGTTATATCTTGCCTATCGGAAAAGGGCATGTGATCAGGATGCCAGATGTCGCACCGATTGACGCCCTGGTCGTCGGCTTTTCTAATTATCAGCCGCCACGACCCGTACTCGTTGTCGGCAAGGTAAATAGTATAGGCCCGCTGGGTACAGTTGGTTAGCTTGACCGGGTCTATCCTTTCCCTTCCAACCATGTCGTTCCTGTCCCTGAAGGTCCAGCCGTTTACCACAAAGCAGACCGTCTGGTCTTTCTCCGGATAGCTTGGGCAGTGATATATCTGAACGTTTCGATAGTCATCGCCTATCGGCTTTTGTGCCAGAAAGGGCATAAAAAGCTCGAACCAAGGAATCCTGCCTGTCGCCGGAGCACGATTTGTCAGGCCCCAAGGAACATATAGATCATACTCTTCGGCATACAAATTCGCCGCGAGGCCGATCTGACGCAGGTTGCTCTTGCAGTTAACAGCCTTAGCCTGTTCGCGGGCCTTTCGTAGTCCCGGCATCAGTATCGCCATCAACAACGCGATGATGGCGATTACCACCAACAGCTCTATAAGCGTAAACGCCCTTGGCTTGCGCATGGTCAACCATGATGGTGTGCAGAGCACACCGCACGAAGTTAATCAAGTGCTACTATAAATCTAAGTCTGGATTATCCGGGCCAAAATGCTTCAGCATCACCATCGGGTCAGCCTTGGAAGGATTAACGATAGCCACTCCCTTTTTAGCAGCCTGCTCAGTGACAAAGAACTCGTCATAGGTCAACTGGCCGTACCTTATCAGCGCGGGAGTCTCTATATCCCACTGCCCCATCGTGCCGTGACCCTGCATCATGATAAACCCGTACGCGGCGCTATCCTTAATTGTTACTTTCTTGCCCGGCAGAACCGTGAGCTCTTTGGCACTAAAGGTTCTGGACTTATAGCATATCCAATTCTCGATGTAACCTTCGGCTTTCATTTCCTTGACAGGGCGAACGGACTTGGGCCGCATAAACCGATTTTCGGCAAAGTTAGGATCTACATTCAGGTCCCAATCAATCACCGCAAGCAGATGGTCAACATCCCCTGCCTTATCTTTGGGCGTATCTTTCCAAAGAAGCTCTTTGGGGACAACCTGATTGTGGGGAAGCGACTCGTACATAGCGAAAACATCGGATGCC
The DNA here is from genome assembly GCA_017885385.1 of Planctomycetota bacterium. Taxonomy (GTDB): domain Bacteria; phylum Planctomycetota; class Phycisphaerae; order Sedimentisphaerales; family Anaerobacaceae; genus JAFNGF01. The sequence goes on along the minus strand of JAFNGF010000231.1, from coordinate 202 downwards.
TTTTGCGGCTCATAAGTGCACAGACTTCCCGGCGCGTGCAGCACGCCCGGCGGCACGTCCCAGCCCGTGCCCACTTCCAGCCGATACGCAACCGACAGATCCGTGATCTTGTTGTCACCTTTTTCAAAATCAGCCAGGCACTGGCGAACTTCCTCTTTCGTGGTGCCAGGCTTCAGGCCGAAGAAGGTGTACGGAAAATCGC
>JAFNGF010000230.1 GCA_017885385.1 Planctomycetota bacterium | reverse complement strand
AACCGTTGCCGGTACGGCAACGTTCCCGGAAATCCTTACTGGCAAAATCAAACGCCATCGCTCCGCTCGGCGTGGCCGCTGACAATAATTCGGAAAGGGATATAAATGGAATCTAAATTCAAACCGTTTAACCGTTGCCGCCGCGGCAACGTCGCCCGGAAATCCTTGCTGGCACAATCAAACGCCTGCGCTGTGCTTGGCGCTGCAGAAAGGGATATAGATGGAATCTAAAAAGGTTTTAGAACACGTAGAACGGGACAAGATAGAATTTATCACTCTACAATTCACCGACCTGCTGGGCGTAATAAAAGAGGTCATCATACCTGTCGAAAAACTCAACGATGCACTGGCCGACGGGGCGTGGTTCGACGGCTCGTCAATCGAAGGCTTTGCCAGAATACAGGAAAGCGATTTGTTCCTGAAGCCGGTCCCGGAAACATACGCCCCAATTCCCTGGCTGACCGAGGACGGCAAAACAGCAAGGCTCATCTGCGACATCTACCGCGCGGACGGCAAACCGTTCGAAGGAGACCCCAGATATATTCTCAAACAGGCGGCGGCAAAAGCAGCAGCTCAGGGCTACCAGTACAACGTGGGACCGGAACCGGAATTCTATTTGTTCACCACCGAAGCCGATGGAATCGGGACGCCTATCCCGATAGATCGGGACAGCTACTTCGACCTTTCCTCGCACGAAGGTTATAAAGTCATAAAGAGGATAATCGCAGCACTGGAGAGCTTTGGGATAAATGTGGAAGCCTCACATCACGAAGTCGGCTTCGGCCAGTACGAAATAGACTTGCGTTATGGGCATTGCCTGGACATAGCCGACAAGGTTGTCACGCTGAAGTACACCACCAAAAAAGTGGCTCAGATGCACAATCTGCACGCCACCTTCATGCCCAAACCCATTATGGATAAGGCCGGCTCCGGAATGCACACACACCAGAGCCTATTCAATATTGAGACAAAAACGAATGTCTTTTATGACAAAGACGACCAATACAGCTTGTCCCGAATTGCGTACAATTTCATCGCGGGCCAGATGAAGCACATAAATGCGCTGTGCGCCGTTCTGTGCCCGACGGTCAACTCGTACAAGAGGCTGGTTTCCGGGTTTGAAGCACCGGTATATGTTACCTGGGCTGCCATGAATCGCTCAGCTTTGGTGAGGGTGCCTAAGTGGTTCCGACAAAGAAAAGAAGCTGCCAGAATCGAGCTACGATGTCCCGATCCTTCCTGCAACCCGTACCTGGCGTTTGCGGTCATGCTGCAGGCGGGCATGGACGGCATCAAGAACAACTTAACGCCGCCCGATCCGGTCGAAGAAAATGTCTATCAGCTTGATGGTGAAAGCCTTGTCGAGAAAAACATCAGCGTTTTGCCAACGTCGTTACAGCAGGCTTTGGACGAGCTGAAAAAAGATAAACTCATTCGAGACGTTCTGGGAGAGCATTTATTTGAAAGATATGTGGACGTAAAAACTAAGGAATGGTACGAATTCAAAAAACAGGTTACCAACTGGGAAATCGAGACGTATCTGGACATCTTTTAGATTGCACGACTCAAAGATTTACCGCAATGCCCCGGCTGGCAAGGTACTGCTTTATTTGCTTTACGCTGTAGTTTCCGAAATGTGTGATGGAGGCCATCAGAACTGCGTCCGCGCCGCCTTCTACGATGGCATCGTAAAGGTGCTCAAGTTTGCCTGCCCCACCCGATGCAATGACAGGGATATTGACGGCATCGGTCACTGCTTTGTTCAGCTCATTGTCATAACCTGTCTTTGTGCCGTCTGTATCCATGCTGGTCAGTAGTATCTCGCCGGCACCGAGCTTTTCTGCCTCGACTGCCCATTGAATGACGTCCAGATCAGTTGGCTCAGAGCCGGCTTTTACACAGACCTGCCACTTACCGGGCTTTGTCTTTGACCGCCGAGCATCGATCGCCAGGACGACACACTGGTTTCCAAAACGCTGGGCCGCTTCTGTAATCAGCCTGGGATTCTGAACTGCGGCGGTGTTGACTGAAACCTTGTCGGCCCCGCTTCGCAGAAGCTCATCCATTTGCTCGACCGTCTGAACGCCGCCGCCTACGGTAAACGGGATGAACACATTTTCGGCAACTTTCTCCACAAGCTCTACTATCGTCTTACGGAAATGTATGGTGGCGGTGATATCCAGAAATACCAGCTCATCGGCTCCTTCCTCGCTGTATCGTGCACCGAGCTCTACCGGGTCGCCGGCATCGCGAAGATTTAGGAACTTAATGCCCTTAACTACCCGATTATCTTTGACATCCAGGCAGGGGATAATTCTTTTGGTCAGCATTTTGTATTTTCGGGTTGTACAGACCCCGCCTCGAAGGCGGGGCTAAATATTTTATGTGCATTATTTGGCCCCCAAATTTATTTGGGGGTTTTCCATTTTTCGCAAATTCCGGCGAAATTCGCCAGGACCTTTAAGCCGGTCTTGCCGCTTTTCTCAGGATGAAATTGTACGCCGTGTATATTTGCTTTCTGCACCGATGCAGCCAGAGCAAAGCCGTAGTCGGTGTAGGCGATTTTAGCCTGCCGGTCGGTAACATCGGCATAGTAAGAGTGCGCAAAATAGAAATGTCTTTCCTTTCCAAGGCCGGTAAATAAATCCATATCCGCCGGCATCTTTACCTGATTCCAGCCCATGTGAGGGACTGTCTGCCCGGCAGGGATTGGCACAACACTGCCGCAAATCAGACCCAGCCCTTTGTGGAGGCCGTATTCGCTGCTTTGGTCAAAGAGCATCTGATAGCCGACACAAATTCCTAAAAGCGGTTTGCCGGCAAGAGCAGCATCCTTTATCAACTGTGTAAGTGCCCTCAATTCGCCGATGGCATAGCCGAAGGCTGCAACGCCAGGCAGAACAATGCCGGCAGCGCCTTCAATTTCAGAAGCATCGCAGCTGAGTTTCACATCGCAGCCGATGTGCCGGAATGCGTTGCATACGCTCCTGACGTTGCCCACGTTGTAGTCAATAACAACGATCATAATTTACTATTGACTCTTGACTATTGACTATCTACCATCAAGCGCCTGTCGTCGAAAACGCTAACACTTGGCTCCAAAAGCACGAAAAATTAGAATAAATAGTAAAGTGTAAATAGTAAATAACAAATGTGCGGCATAGTCGCTTATCTGGGTAAGAAACCTGCACAGCCGATCCTCTTAGAAGGGCTAAAGCGCCTGGAATATCGGGGCTACGACTCGGCTGGCATGGCACTATTGGGCGGCGACGGAATCGAAATCAAAAAAACCAGCGGCAGGATCAGTGCCCTGGAAGAGATTTTAGGCGAAGTTAACATCGCAGAAACGCTCGGCCTCGGCCATACACGCTGGGCCACGCACGGAGAGCCGAACACTATTAATGCCCATCCACATCTGGACTATACCGGCAAGATCGCCCTCGTTCACAACGGCATTATCGAAAACTA
>JAFNGF010000229.1 GCA_017885385.1 Planctomycetota bacterium | reverse complement strand
GTTTCTCGGGCTGGCCTACGCCTCGTACCTGGTTATCTGCGGCCTTTTGGCTAACCATAGAAAATAGCGATTTTTGAGGACTGTTTACAGAGCAGTTAGAAAGACGCCATGTCGCTGTTTATCGGACTTTTCGCTTGACATATTCATCCTGCGCGGATAGCCTGATGTATGCTCTGCACGGAGGTAGGGCCCGTTTTGAGATTGTGCAGGGTAACTGCCGCCGCCAATCAACGGAAGATTCTTCAATAGCCCCGCAGGACAGCTCTTTTAAAGGCTCAGTCTCATCGAGGTGGACCAGCGTAAATAAGCGATTGCGGGTTAAGTGGTTGCTGTAACCAGACGATAAGTTTCGAGCCGGAGAGGGTTTGTTTCGGAGAACAGAGGTGATACGTTGGATATTCGTAAGGTCTTATTTACAGCCAAGTTAGTGCTGGTTGCTGTCCTGGTCATTGTGGTAGTTAAGACAGCGGTGGTGCTGTGGCGTGCGGCAAGCGCGCCGACGCCGGCCTCGGCAGCCGATACGGCGGGTGCAACTGCACTTAAACCTACAAGCCAGGTGGGTAGCTCGACTAAGGACTATACGACGGTCATCGAGCAAAATGTATTCTCGGGTACTGCCTTGTCATCACCGGTGCACAAAGCTTTGTTGGGTAATAGTGCTGCTATTGTTCCATCGGCCGAAGATGAGCTTGGGTTGGTACTACTGGGCACAGTCGCTGGAAGTCCCTTGGTGTCAAGGGCGATAATACAAGATACCGAAAGTAAAATACCTCAATTGTACAAGATAGGCGAGATAGTTGCAGGCGCTTGCGTCCAGAGCATAGAAAACAACGTCGTGATTCTGCTGCACAATGGACAGAGCAAGATTCTGAGGCTGCAAATAGGTAGAGACCATGGCCAAAGTCAAACCCAAATGTCTCGCTCGCAGACCGGCGGCGAATTTGCCCAAGCCTCAAAGTTTGATACGCAGGTTACCGCGATTCCTCCGGAACAGACCGGACAGGTAGAGACGATACTGAATAGTGCTGTTATTGAGCCTTACTCTGTTAACGGTAAAATAGAGGGGCTCAAGGTGACCGGCCTGGAAAATCTACCGATCGCCAAAGAGATCGGCTTGAAAGATGGCGACATCGTGCGCGAAGTTAATGGGCACCAATTGACCGACAAGCGGAAAGCTTACCAGGTTCTCAAGAAGGCAAGAAACCAGCCAAGTGTAAGCGTCGAGCTGCAGCGGGATGGAAAAACCAAAGAGCTTTCCTTTGCCTCGCGGCGAGTTGCCGAGTAATTTGAGGACTTCGCAGGGTAATGTGGACAAATGGGGTCGGATAATCCAGATAGAGGCGATAAGAAGATGCGCGAACCGTTGGGGAAATTGTTGTGCCTGGTGTGTGTGCTTGCCGCCGTAAGTAACAGCGCCACCGCCGGCAAGGAGCAATCATCTGCCGGGACAGGCATTGATTTTCCCAAACTGGCAGATCCGAAAACGGCTGACGAGCTTATATCCGTCAACTTTGACCAGGTTGATATACGCGTTGTTTTGAAAACTATTGGCGATATTACAGGTATTAATTTCATTGTGGACGAGAACGTCCGCGGAACGGTTACCGTAATGTCGCCTACCAAGATTCGCTTGGGCGACGTTTATGAGTTTCTGGAGTCGATTCTGGAGGTCAAGGGATGCGCAGCTATACCGGCCGGAAACGTGGTCAAAATAGTACCCAGAGCAGAAGCCACCAAGCGCAACCTGCAGGTTCGTATTGGCAGTGACCCTTGCGAAATCTCTAAGAGCGATTCGATCGTCGCTCAAATTATTCCCTTGACTTACGCTGATGTGACCGGGGTCAGTGAAATTATCAGGCCGCTGCTGCCGAAGGACGCCTATATGGCGACTTACCCCAGAACAAATTCCATTCTGATTGCGGACACATCTTCGAACATACACTATATTGCCAAAATCATTCAGACCCTTGATGTGGAAGAAAAAGTCAAAATAATTCCCCTGAAGTATGCCTCTGCAAAGGTGCTGAGCGAGCAAATAACTCGTATCATGGAAAAAAGTCGGGCCTCTGCTGCCCAGACTGGCGGGACCCGAGTTACGCCGCAAACTGAAGCCGGCATCAAGATTCTGCCCGATGTAAGAACAAACTCTCTGATTGTTATTGCCAATCAGCAGGACGCCAGGACAGTCGAGACATTAGTCGCCAATCTTGATGTTGAACGGCCCACCAGAGCCAGCAACGTTCAGGTGGTATACCTGAAGAACGCCCAGGCCAAGGAAGTTGCCACGTCACTTACTGCTGCTCTGGCGAATTTGAAAATTACCGGCGCCCTCGAAGGCGCACAGGAAGTGCAGGTTAGCGCCGACGAGGGTACTAACGCACTTATAGTCACCGCGTCGGCTCAGGACTTTCAGGTGATTGCTGACATAATAGACAAGCTGGATATCGTGCGAGAGCAGGTAATCGTTGATATGCTCATTGTGGAAGTGAGCGAAGATACGTTGAAAGAAATCGGTGTAGATTGGGCAACAATTGACAATGCTGTGGCAGATAGCGTTCGTTTTTTTGGCGCAACAAGTTTCGGGCCGCGAGTGGATTTTATTGGTGGAGACTGGGAGGGTTTCAGCGTTGGTGCATGGAAACAGACCAAGTCAGGCCCGGGCATTGCAGCGATTTTGCAGGCGCTGGAGCAAAAGTCTGGCGTTAATATACTCTCCAAACCCAATATTGTAACTTCCAACCATAATAAAGCCAAAATAGTCGTGGGTGAGAACATTCCGTTTGTTATGCAGTCCAGGATCACTGAGACAGACCCTGCGACTCCTACGGCCATAAGAACTTTCGAATATAGGGACGTTGGAATTACATTGGAGGTCACACCCCACGTAAGTCAGAGTGGGCTTATTAGGCTTGAGCTTAACAGTGAGTTCACAAAGTTCATTGATACCGGCTCTCTTGATACGCAAAGAACAACCAAGCGAGAGGCTCAGACTAACGTTACAATGAATAGCGGCTCAACCGTTGTTATCGGCGGCCTCATTCGGGATGATAAAGTCACAGTGGAGAAGAAAATCCCTCTAGTCGGCGACATTCCTTTGGTGGGCGAGCTGTTTAAGATGCGCAGAGACCAGCTGCAGAAGACAAATCTACTAATGTTCATAACACCCCACGTTATGGGCAGTCAGGATGACCTCGACCGGATAACCACAGCAAAGAAAAATGAAATGAAAGAAGCGACCGAAGGTCTTAAGCAAAAGCAGGACAAGCCCTAAGCGTCCGGCTACGGCTCGGCGCTCCGCCGAGACGAGTCCGGCGACGTCCTGCAGTGTGTGCTTCAAGTCAAGTCAATGAGCAGTGCAGAGTTGGAAAAACAATTAGAGAGTCAATTAGAGCATCAGTTTTTAGAGACCATACCCCCTGAGGGGTTGGACCCTGAGCTGGTAAAGGGACTTCCGCTTGAGTTTCTCAAAAAGCAATGTGCCATCCCTATCAGGCTGGAAAATGGTGAGATCGCAATTGCCCTGGCGGATCCGCTGAACGTAGAGGCATACGATGCGATTTTGAGCGTCCTGGCTCAACCGTGCAGGAGAGTTGTCTGCCCGGCCTCCGAAATAGAGCAGGCGGTAAGCCGGTGCTATTATCAAAGCACGGGTGTTGAAAATAATGGGGAAAAATCCGGTGCTGAGACTTCGCCCGCCGGCGATAGCGATGTCGGCGGAACGGGCGCTCAAACGCAGGCCGAGGACCTGCTCAGCATCGCTAATAAGGCGCCGATAATAAAGCTGGTCAATAAAATCTTCTTCCAGGCGGTGCAGAGCCGGGCCAGCGATATTCATGTCGAACCGTATGAAAATGAAGCGCGGGTGCGTTTTCGAATTGATGGAGTCTTGCACAACGTCCTTACCTTGCCGAAGCAGCAGACCAGGGCGCTTCTTTCAAGGCTAAAGATTATGTCAAACCTGGACATCGCGGAGCGAAGGCTGCCGCAGGATGGCCACAGCCGAATTAAAACAGGCCAGGATTTGGTGGACGTTCGGGTCTCGGTCATTCCCACGTTGGGCGGTGAACGAGCAGTGCTCAGACTGCTGGATAAAGGCACCGGCGATCTGAGTCTAGCGCAGATAGGATTCGGGCCGGATATACTTGAGCGTTTCAGAAGTTTGATCAGAGTTCCACACGGCATAATTTTGCTCACCGGCCCGCTGCCCGTAGGGCCGGTGAGCAAAATTATGCCGT
>JAFNGF010000228.1 GCA_017885385.1 Planctomycetota bacterium | reverse complement strand
AGCCCCACGTTTCACGTGGGGTCCCAAAGACAAAGTCAGTATGACAGAGTGATAAATAGCAGGAACACAAAATGAAGATAGAAAAGAGCAGTAATATACGCAAAACTCCGGTAGAGGCTGAAGGGGCAAAAGATGTGGCCATAAGGTGGCTGATTTCCAAAGAAGACGGAGCCGAAAATTTTGCCCTGCGAATGTTTGAATTGCAGCCGGGCGGCCACACGCCGCTTCATACCCACCCTAATGAGCATGAAGTGTTTGTGATTGAGGGAGAAGGGACCTTTGTATACGACGGGCACGAACATCACTTCGAAGGTGACTACGTGATATTTGTACCGGGGGGCAAAGAGCACCAGTTCAAGAATACAGGCGACTCAATTTTGAGGATGCTTTGCATCATTCCGGCATAAGCATTTTCCTGATATTCCGGAAAAAAAAAAGGATTGACTTTCGGCGTTGAGTCCCGATACTGCAATAAATAGAGCATCTCAGTTGTATTCGGGAAGAATGAAGGTGTGAGCGAATCCGGTCTGTCACAAGCCACTTGGGGGGCTCAGCGGCGGCGCTCAGCGTAAGGAGACGGAGTCGTGCCAGGTGCCAGCCATGGCAAAGATGCGCAGATCCAGCAAGTGCATCCGGTGCGCCCGGGCAAGGCGAAGCTGCAAGCCCTTACCAAGCAGGCCAATCAGCGCAGCAAGGAAGATTGGGAAAAGACGTTCAATGCCATATCTGACTGGGTTGCGATCACGGACCTTAAAGGCCGTATACTGCGTACCAATACAGCAGCGGAGAAGTTTACCGGCGTACCAATGTCCGAGATAGTTGGGCAGTCCTGCTGTAAGTTAGTTCACGGCTCAGAGAAACCTATCCCCTGCTGCCCCCTGCAAAAGATGCTCCACACTCGTCAGCGCGAGATCGCCGAACTTAAAGTACCGGACGCCGATCGCTGGTTAATGGTCACTATAGACCAAGTGACTGATCAGGCCGGAAACCTTGTCGGTGCAGTGCACATAATGCGCGACATCACCGAGCACAAACAGGCAGAAAAGGCTCTGGCCGAATCCGAGAAGAAGTTGAAGTCTATCTTCGAGCACGCCAATGACGGAATAATATACCTCGACGGCGAAGGCACTATCCTCGATGTCAATAAAAGAGCCGCGCAGATTTTTGGCGGCTCCAAAAAAGAGGTGTTGAACAAGCATTTTACCGAGTTAGACATTTTCTCGGCCAACGAGATTCCGGTTCTTACGAGCAATTTTGAAGCGATTCTTGCCGGCAGTGAACCGACTGTTACCGTACCGATTAAGAACAAAAAAGGGCGACAATTTATTTTGGAATGTTCAGCCTCTCTAACAGAATCTGACGGCAATACTCGTAATATAATGGTTATAGCCAGGGACATCACCGAGCGCAAGCGGGCGGAAGAGGAGCGGGATCAGGTGCTAAATCAACAGGACGCGATCATTAAGAACGTACCAGGTTGGGCCTTTCTAAAAGACACCGAGGGACGATACATCGCTGCAAATCGTGCCTTTTTCGACCTACTGCCTGCGTCCGTTGACGACCCCATCGGCAAGCGTGACAGGGATTTTTTTACAAAGGATGTCGCCGATATTCTTGAGGGTGAAGACAATGAGGTGTTGAAGAAAGGCCTGAGGATAAAGAGAGAACGCCCTGTACGACTCAAAGATGGTCATGTTGCCTACATGATGATTTCTCTTGCGCCGGTTCTAGACGATCTGAGTAACGTAGTTGGTTTGGTCGCTGTAGCGGTCGACATCACCGAACGCAAACAGGCGGAGGAAAAGATAAAGAACCTTGCCAAATTCCCGGAGGAAAATTCAAATCCAGTACATAGGACTTCAAAAGACGGCGTATTGCTATATGCGAACCCTGCCAGCAGAAGGCTAATTTTGGAAGATCAAACAAAAATAGGAGATAAAATACCTGAAAAATGGATTGGAATGATCAAGAAGGTCTATGATTCCGGGAAGAAACAACAAGCAGAAATGGAACTTAGCGGAAGAGTATTTTTATTCGACCTGGTTCCAGTAATTGAAGGCGGATATGTAAATTCATATGGAACTGACATCACCGAACACAAGAAGGCCGAACAAAACCTTGCTCGGGCACTGGCTTGGCAAGAGGCGATATTTGAGGGCTCCCGTGACGCAGTTTTTATTACGGATGAGGATTCGCGGTTCGTCGCGGTCAATCGGGCGGCCTGTGAACTGACGGCCTATACAAAAGACGATCTGCTGAAGATGCGCATCCCTGATCTGCACGCCGAAGAAGACCTTACCGCCTATAAGCTGTTCCACGGCCGGATTATGGCCGGTGAAGACATTGTCAGCGAAGCCAAAATACGCAGAAAGGGCGGCAGCAAGGTCGACACCGAATTCAACAATAGATATATCAAGATTTCAGACAGTGCCTATATGCACACTGTTGCCCGTGATGTCAGCGAACGCAAGCGGGTTGAGCAGGCGCTCCGGGAAAGCGAAGAAAAATACAGAGACCTTTTCGAAAATGCACGAGACACCATAGTTACCACAGATGTGGAGGCAAAAATTACAGGCGTGAATAAAGTAGTTGAGGAATACGGTTTCAAGAAAGAACAGTTAGTCGGCAAAAGCATATTTGACTTTATCGTTGAACAGCAAAAAGAAAGAGGACTTAAGGATTTTAAGACCGCAATTAGTGGCAATCCAGTAAGAGGCGAGATGGAGGTAATAACTCCCAGAGGAATCTTCACAGCAGAATACATAGACAATCCTATAAAACGAGCGGGAGAAATCATCGGTATTCAGGCGGTCTTGAGAGACATCACCGAGCGCAAGCGAGCAGAGCGGTTGCTGCGAAAAGAAAGGGATAGAGCGCAAAAATATCTCGATGTTGCGGGCGTTATGTTAGTAGCTGTCGACTCTGAGCAAAGAGTCGGACTTATAAACAAAAAAGGCTGTGAGATTTTAGGGTACAAGGAAGAAGAAATCCTCGGCAAGAATTGGTTCAACAATTTTCTCCCGGAACGTGTGCAAAGAGAAGTGCAAGCGATTTTTCAGAGGCTGATGTGCCAACAGGAGTGGACCGTACCCGAACGCCACGAGAATCCGATCTTGACTAAGAGCGGAGACGAAAGACTGATGGCCTGGCACAATACAGTGCTGCGAGATGGTGCCGGCAAAGTTATTGCTGCTTTGGGCTCCGGAGAAGACATAACTGAGCAAAGAAAGGCCGAACAAAAATCTCTCCAGTACCAGTCGCAGCTTAGATCAGTGGCTTCGCAGTTGACGGTTGCCGAAGAGCGGGAAAGACACCGGATCGCAACTGAGTTGCACGACCAAATCGCCCAATTGCTGGCTATTTCCAAGATCAAGCTGGATGCACTGCGGCACTCCATGCGCCGCGGCGAGCCCGTCAAGGTTTTAGAGGATGTCTGCAACGCATTGGGCCAGGCCATCGCTCAAACCCGGTCATTGACGTTTGACCTGAGCTCTCCTATATTGCACCAGATAGGTTTTGAGGCGGCTGTGGCAGCCTGGCTGACTGAACAAATAGAGGCCAAACATCGCATACGCACAGAATTTCAGGACGACGGGCAGCCTAAGCCTCTGGATGATGATGTCCTGGCGATCCTATTCCGGAATGTACGAGAATTGCTCATCAACATTGTCAAGCACGCAAAAGCCCATAACGTGAAAGTCTTTGTTCAGAAAATCGGCAACGAGATACAGGTTAGCGTGGAGGATGACGGTATTGGATTTGAGCCTGCTGAAGTGCTGGCAAAAGCCGCCAGAGAACGTAAATTTGGGCTTTTCAGCGTTCGCGAACACTTGGAACAGTTAGGCGGTCGTCTTGAAATTGAATCCAAGCCTGGCCACGGGTGCAGGGCGATGATGACGGCACCGCTAAAACAGGAAGAAGGTTAGGATGGAGGACAAATATGGGCACGCGAATCATATTGGTTGACGACCACGCAGTTATGCGCGAGGGTCTGCGCAGTCTGATTGAGAACCAGCCGGATATGGAGGTGATTGGTGAAGCCGAAGACGGCCGAAAGGCAGTTGAGCTTGTGCGGGAACTTCAGCCGGATGTGGTGATCACCGACATAACCATGCCGAATCTCAACGGCGTGGATGCCGCCCGCCAGATTGTCCGCGAGTTTCCCAAGGTCAAGGTACTTGCTCTATCCATCCATTCTAACAGGGCTTTTGTCGCTGACATGCTCAAGGCTGGAGCCTCGGGCTACGTCTTGAAGGAGAGCACGTTTGATAACCTGGTCGAAGCCATACAAATAGTGGTCAGTGGCGCTGTGTATCTTGGCCCCAAAGTTGCTGGGGTTGTAGTCAGCGACTATGTAAATCGCCTTTCCCGTACAGCCGAGTCCCCGTTGGAAACCCTGACACAAAGGGAGCGTGAGGTGCTTCAGCTCGTGGGCGAGGGAAGGAATACCAAACAGGTTGCCTTGGCGCTGCACGTAAGCAGCAAGACCGTCGAGGCGAACCGCCGCAAGATAATGGAAAAGCTGGATGCCCACAGCGTGGCCGACCTGGTGAAGATTGCTATCCTCGGGGGGTTGGCTTCTCTTGAACGGTGAGCTTATCGCGCCGCACACAAAAGACTCGCTGGCGTCAAAAAAACGCCTTATCCGTACTAATATGAAGCTCGGCAGGCACGCACACGGTCAGTATCAGAGTTTTCAGTGCAGAAAAGTTAAAGAAAACCCGGTCACTGTGCCGAAATAGACGTCAGAAGATTGTTTTCGACTCAGAAAATGGGGGTTTTGGTAGGTCGAAGTAGCGTTTTCCTGGGCTGATAGCAGGGATTTTCTATCTGTCTTATAGTCTTTGGCAGCCTCAAATTCAGGGATTTCCTGTCTGTACACTCTTACTAATTCGACCGATAACAACGGCAGCATGAGGTCTGTTAGCGTGCCTGACGGCTTTATTGGGGGGATGGAGGGCGAGAAAAGCTAAGAAGCACCGGTGGCCAGTTGTAATTGGGGGGTGCCAGTCCCGACGGGTCGGGATTGGCAGGCTGCCTCGCCGAGGTTGATTTGAGGACACATATTGCGGTCAGACCATCGCAATCTCAGTGTTGCCTTGGGACTGGCTCACCCCCTGACGTTACTGCAAGCCGGCCATTTAATCCGAGGCTGTACTCTTTCCCCGCCGACTTTTTTGCATTTCTTGAAATGGGCTGGATATTACTGGCAATTTTAGTAGATGCGGCTTATGATAGTGGCGTCGAGTTGCCGTATGCCAGTGCAGCGGTGATTGTTTAGCCTCTTTGGTTGTGGCCGCTATTCAACGGCGTGATTTTGCCGGCTTGAGAAGGAGGTCAAGCTATGGAAAACCAGAGACTTTCAAGAAGGTCTTTTATCCGCGATACTTCGATGCTGGTGTGAAGGGCGGAGTAAAAGTGTAGCGCCTGGCAGCCGATAAAGCCGAGGGTAA
>JAFNGF010000227.1 GCA_017885385.1 Planctomycetota bacterium | reverse complement strand
AAAGATCAGGCAGGACGGCTTCCAGATAAAAGTTCACACGGCCTGGCGTCCGGATAGAGCGATGGGCGTCGAGGAGGTTGGCGCTCTGAACAAATGGATTGATGCACTGGAAAAAGTCTGCGATATGCAAATCCAAGATTACGGCTCTTATCTTGAAGCCCTGAGAAAACGCCACGCTTATTTTCACGAGAATGGCTGCCGGCTTTCAGACCATGGCCTGGAGACCGCATACGCCGAAGATTACACTGAGAAAGAAGTCGAAAGAATCTTCAGCAAAATCAGAGCCGGGCAAGCATTGGATGCTGCGGAACGGGTCAAATTTAAGTCAGTGATGATGATCGAATTTGCCGAGATGGACTACGAATCCGGCTGGGTTCAGCAGCTTCATCTTGGCGCATTGAGGAATAACAACACGCGACTGTTTGAGGCCCTTGGCCCGGATATAGGATGTGATTCGATCGGCGATTTTGAAATAGCCAGACCCCTTTCAAGATTTCTTGACCGGCTGGATTGCAAGGGTAAATTGCCCAAGACCATCCTTTACAACCTGAATCCGAGGGACAGCGCTCTGGTTGCTGCGATGATCGGCAATTTTCAAGATGGCGTGGCAGCCGGCAAAATGCAGTATGGCTCGGCCTGGTGGTTCCTCGATCAAAAAGATGGGATTGAAGGGCAGATTAGGGTTCTTTCCAATATGGGCCTTTTGAGCCGGTTCGTTGGTATGCTGACCGATTCGCGGAGTTTTCTTTCGTATCCGAGGCACGAATATTTCCGCCGGATACTCTGCAACATACTTGGAAGTGATGTCGAAGCGGGGCTTTTGCCCAACGATTTGGACCTGCTGGGCAAAATGGTCGAAGATATCTGCTTCAATAACGCCAAAAACTATTTCCCAATGGAACTGGGTGATTGACAATTGACTATTGATTATCTACAATTTCTTCGGTATGATTGAGGGGGATGCCTCAGTGTACGACATACGATATACGCGATACGAAATTGGGTCGGTGCCCGAGTGGTCAAAGGGGATGGGCTGTAAACCCATNNGGCCAAAGGGGATGGGCTGTAAACCCATTGGCGTAAGCCTACGTTGGTTCGACTCCAACCCGGCCCATTGGTTGCGAAAAACCAGCTAATTTTGTTCTGCAAATAGCACCGCCCGAGCAGCTTCTGCAAACTTACTTTCTCGTTCAGAGAAAAAATAAATCCCTTTAGCTTCGCTGGTAAAAAGCTACAATAGTGCTCTGGTTGCTCTGCTGCAGAGGTGCACAGATGAAGCGGGAAGTCGGATTGAGCAAGGCGAAATGGCTGGTTGAGCCAGGCTGCGTGGTGCTGGTGACGTCCGGCACAATGCAAAAGCCGAACGTAATGACCTTTAGCTGGCAAACGCCCGTCAACAGCAGCGACCCCCTGTCTGATACTGCTGGCGATAAATCATCTCAGGTACAGCTACGATTTGATAAGGCAGAACCGACAGCTCGTTATAAACGTGCCCGGCCAAGAGCTGCTCGAACAAGTCCATTTTGTTGGGCGGGTGTCAGGCAGAAATAGCGATAAGTTCAAAGAAATTGGGCTGACGCCGACCCCTGCTAAAACGGTCGAGCCGCCCTTGATAAAAGAATGTGCCGGGCATCTGGAATGTCGAGTGGTCGACATATTTAAGATGCAGACGCATGATTTGCTTATTTGCCAGGTCGTCCGAGCAGAAGCTGAGGCAGACTTTTTTGACGGCAGATGGATCCCGGAAAAGTTTCACAGATTGCACTATCTTGGTGGAAACAAATATGGCCTGATAGAGCGCGCAGTCGCTGCTCAAGGCAGCACGTAGATGCGTGTGTGCGCGGCAATTATATTGCCAGCGCGGTGAAGTTTTATCAACGGTTCGACCGTCCTGAGCGGCTCGCCGTCGAAGGAACGTCCTTAAAAGTGTTTGTAGACAAATATAGTCAGCCCTTCGGCAGTAAGCTCAGGGCCGAACTGCAAAAGTAAAGGAGTGGAAGATTATGGCAGCATTATCACATCAATTAACGGAATCGCCCAAGCAGTACGCAAAGCCCACGGACGAACATATTTCACTGGGCCTCGCTCTGCGGGGCGTGCTATTCGCTGTGCCCTTGGCTCTTTTTGCGCTGCTGATGTACTGGGCGGCGTTCGCCAAAGCACGGGATGAGAAAACGGCTATAGTTATTGTTGTCATTGTAGCCATTGTAGGGGTTCTCTGGGGCATCTTCGTTAGCGGCGTGCGAGTTGCCGCTCAGTGGGAGCGCGGTGTGGTGCTGCGGCTGGGGAATTTCCAGACCGTGCGCGGCCCAGGGCTTCTCTACGTTGTCCCTATCATTGAGTATGTGCGATTCATCGATACCCGCACACTGGTAATGAACATCCCGCACCAGAAGGTAATCACGCGCGACAACGTGCCCGCTGAAATCGACGGGGCACTATTTTTCATGGTTAAAGACTCGGAAAAAGCGGTGATCCGCATTCAGGACTTTCGTTTCGCTATTGCGCAGTATTCTCAGGCGGCGCTGCGAGATGTAGTAGGCGGGCTGACTCTGGATGAGCTGCTCTCCGAGCGCCAGCAAACCCAGGCACGCATAGGAGAGATTGTTGAAGAACGAATTAAAGACTGGGGATTGCACGTCGATTCGATCCGTTTGCAGGATATCGAGCTGCCGGAGGACCTTAAGCGCGTAATGTCCCGCCAGGCTTCTGCCGAGCGAGAGAAACGCGCGACGATAACCAAGGCAGAAGGCGACAAGCTGGCCGCAGTCAACCTCGCAGCAGCCGCTGCCATTATGAAAGAAAACGCATTAGCGATACAATTGCGAACGCTCCAGACTATTGACGGACTTGGAGCCAGCCCCTCGAACACGGTTGTGCTTTTCCCGGTCGAGGTTGGAAGTCTTATGAAGCTGCTTGGCGCACCGGCAGAAAGCAGATAACCCGGCAAAGACCCGCCGTGGTGAGCCGGCAGCAGAGGATAATTTTGTACCGCAGCACGCAAAATACGCTGATATTTGAAAGGGACTAAAATGGAACCCGTAGCGATGAAACCCGAGAAAGAGCTGAAAACTCTGTGGCTTACCTGCTGGTCGGTATGGTTTGTGGTCGATATTGTAGCGTGGCTGCTGCTTATGCTCGCCCAGCCGATTGTGTTCGGCCTTTTGCTGGTGGGTTCGGTAATGGTCGCAGTGCTTATCCTTATATGGATACCGGCCTTCTACGCGACTTTGGAGTACGTCATAAACAACGACTGTATTAAAGGGAAAAGCGGTGTATTCTGGAGAAAGTATATCACTATTCCATTCACCAAAGTCACGAATCTTGATATTACCCAAGGACCGCTCCAGCGGATTTTCGACATCGGGACAATTCACATCCAAACGGCAGGCTCCAGCGGGCAGCAAACCGCAAAGGCGGAGCTCAGCTTGCTGGGACTGAGAAAGCTCGAAGAGGTTAAGGAAAGTATCATGGCAAAAATTAGAGCCTACACGTTTTCCGGCCTCACCCAGCCCAGACAACCGACCACCGACCAGGATAAAACGCAGGTGTTCGATCTCATATTGAACGAGCTTGTGGCTATCCGCAAAGCGTTGGAAAGCAAAAACCCTTGATCGAAGCGAGGCACGTTATGGCCGTAGATTTGAACCGGAGAACTTTCTTAGGGCGTTCCCTTCTCGGCTCCGCAGCGGGCCTATTGGGTCTGAGCCTGGAGGAAAAGACGTTATTGGCCCGCCGGGGCGGGGGGGAAAAACCGGCTGCGCCGGCGCCGACAGAGTCTGCTTTATCCGCCGGACGTACGGCGGATGAAGGTATGCCAATGGGCAGAATCGGCAAGGTCAAGATTAGCCGGCTTATCTGTGGCGGCAATCTGATCAGCGGCTTTGCCCACAGCAGAGATTTGATTTATGTATCCTCGCTTCTAACGCGATATTTCACCGACCAGAAAGTCATCGAAACTCTTGCTATATGCGAAGAGACCGGCATCAATACCGCTATATTAAGGCTTGACGACCATTGCGTTAGAATTCTGGACAAATACTGGAATGAACGAGGCGGCCAAATACAATGGATCGCGCAAATCAAGCCGGGCAAAGAAGACCTCCAACACTTTAAAGATGACATAAAAAGGGCCGTTGATAACGGAGCCGTCGGCGCGTACATACAGGGCGGCGTCGGAGATACTCTGGTCGAAAAGGGGCGTGTTGACCTGCTGGCTGAATCGCTTCGGTGTATCAGAGAAAATGGCGTGCTTGCAGGTGTGGGGGGACATAATTTAGCTGTGCCCATTGCGTGCGAAAAGGCAGGGTTAGAGCCTGACTTTTATATGAAGACCTTGCATAGCCACAATTANNATGTTTGATTTTCAGGTTAGAGAGGACGTAATAATCGCCCGGAACATATTATCCGGCAAGATAAGCAGGCAGCGTCCCTGGAGGGGATGAAAAGGACTGTCGTTTGCACGCTGCTTGTCGAGCAAAGAAAGCTGCTAAACACTTTCCCTGGTGATTTTTGCTCCGAGCGGATTGAGCCGCTGCTCAATTTTTTCATAACCGCGGTCGATGTGATAGACCCTGTTGACGGTAGTGGTTCCTTCGGCGGCCAGGCCGGCCAAAACCAGCGCAGCCGATGCCCGTAAGTCCGACGCCATAACCGGGGCAGCTATCAACTTTTTTACGCCCGCGACGACGACGGCGGGGCCTTCCTTGCGAAGGTCGGCGGCCATCCGATTCAGCTCGGCAACGTGCATAAATCTATCTGGAAAGATTTTTTCAACAATAATGCTATTGCCCTCGGCAAGAGCCAAAAGGGCCATGAATTGAGCCTGCAGGTCGGTTGGAAAACCCGGATACGGCTGTGTGGTAACGTCGGCAGGCTTAACCGGCCCGTTGCCGGCAATGACACAACCATTGGTTGTCGGCTCGACGGTTACGCCGATGTCTCTCAACCTGTCAACGACCGCCATCAGATGATCGAGCCTGCAATGCCGCAGTCGCAGCTCGCCTTGCGTTATGGCGGCGGCAACCATAAAGGTTCCGGCCTCAATTCTATCGGGGATTATCTGGAATTCAGCCGGGTGCAGCTGCTTGACACCTTCAATACTGAGCCGAGGTGAGCCGATACCGCTTATTTTGGCGCCCATTGTGTTAAGGCAGTCCGCCAGGTTGACTATCTCCGGCTCGCAGGCAGCGGATTCGATGGTAGTTCGGCCCTTTGCCAGGGTGGCGGCCATGAGCACGTTAGCCGTTCCCAGGACGGTCGAGCCGAACGGCCCGCCGAGAAAAATGTCCTTGCCCACTAAGCCGTTTGGCGCCTCGGCGATGATGTAGCCGTTTTTAAGCTGGATCTGCGCACCGAGCTCCCGCAGACCCCGTAAATGGATATTAATTGGTCTATCGCCGATGGCGCAGCCGCCTGGCATCGAAACCTCTGCTCGTCCGCACCGGGCAAGCAGCGGGCCGAGTATGCAGATACTCGCCCGCATCGTGCGGACTATTTCGTACTCGCCCACCTGATTATCAATCACGGTGGAGTCAACGCTCAACAGGCCATCCGGGCTTCGGCTTACTTTGCAGCCCAATTGTTCGAGCAACTGACTGAAAACCGAGATGTCCGAGAGATTGGGCACGGGAGCCAGACTAGATTTCCCGCCGCCTAAAATGGCGGCAGCCATTATCGGCAGACAGGCGTTTTTTGCGCCCTTTACGCTGACTTCGCCGGAAAGCCGAACCGGTCCTTCAATGCGAAATACGTCCATAAGGAATCGACCATTGACTATTTTCTATTGACTATTTACTATTTTTCAAGGAAGACCCCGCAATGAATTGCGGGGCTAAATATCTCTCGACCCGGCTCGAGACGGGTTTAGCCGCCAAATCTATTTGGCGGTTTTCCTGCTAATTGTTAATCGCGGATGGCCAATCGTCAATGCTGAACGACTACATAACAGTAGAAAATCTTGCCTGCGTGGCTGGTATATTGCTGTTCGGCGCCTGGCTGCTGCGAACATCTTTGGGCGGAAATGCTTTAAGCGATTGTCCGTCCCGTCGCAATAATATGCCTTTTTATCTTCCCTTTGTGCCGCTATTTGTGTGGTTTGTGGGGGTCTCGCTGGCGGTATCGCTCACGAGAAAGCTGCTGGGCAATCTGCAGGGCTGGCAAGGCGCTTTTGTGGATAATTTGGTCCTCGGCATCGGAGCGGTGGTAACAATAGTAGTGATTGTCTTTTTGGCCAGGGCAAGTTTTGCCCGCGGATTGAAGGGCTTCGGCCTGAACCTAAGAAGAATCCACAGGGATTTTTTCGCCGCACTTGTATTGCTGTTGGCTGTTTGGCCGCTGCTGCTGGCGGCGATAATACTCACTACGTATCTTGGGCGACTTATCTGGGGGCCGCAATACCAAATCGAACAGCATATACAGCTTGAGCTGATAACGAGCCATTCACAGTTGCCGCTGCGGATTCTGGTTATTGTCGTTGCTACGGTCTGTGCGCCGCTGCTTGAAGAAATGTTGTTTCGAGGGCTGTTTCAAACAATGGTGCGCTCGTACCTGGCCGGCAGATTAATCCGCCAGACAGACGGCGGATTAACCGCAGAGCACGCTGGGAACGCAGAGCGGAAAACTCCAAGTCAAACCACAGATTTCACAGATTCCACAGATTTGCTTTCCAGCAGTGTCAATCCGTGTAAATCCGTATCAAAAAAGAGCTCCGCGACCCCTGCCTCCGCAGGGGCAAG
>JAFNGF010000226.1 GCA_017885385.1 Planctomycetota bacterium | reverse complement strand
GCAGGTCATCCGGTCGGGAAGGACGAAATCGTAGACCTCAACGTTGACTGTGACAGTAGCGTTGAAGTTCTCCGCCGATAGGTCAACATAGCCGATGTACGTTCCTGCCGGCACCGTGCTGGGGACTTTCACCCGGATCCAGAACGGCTGATTTTTGTTGGCTTCGAGATCAACCGCTCCGGTTAGCGGCGGCAGCGGGTCAGGCCAAAGGCCGGGAATGGAGCTTTTGTCTGTAGGTTTTGTGACATTGACGTATCGCACTTTGAGTATTTCGATATTCTCTGCGGGAATGACAGCGTTGCCCGGTCCGGTGAATGCGAACGTGCCGGCGCGTACGGTAAGACCCTTTAGGCGGGATTTTGGTCGTACAACCAGTTGCGCTGCCTCGGCTTCATTGCGGGCGGCGCGGATAACAATGGCTTTAGCTTTTGTCTGCGGCAGGGGCTTGTCCGGGCTTATCTTCCAGCCGGACGAGGCCCACCACAAACCAACCTGCTCGCTGGATGTCGGGAGTAATTGACCGTAGGACATGTCAAAATAATCGCTGGTTTGAGCACACAGAATTTGGCTGCCCAAGAATAACATTGAGCAAACGATTTTTCTTGTCATGATATGCCCCTTTCTTGGCAAAAATCAAAGAGCAAAAGTCGCATTGCAGAATTCGGTGAATAAATTCATCAATTTAAGCTTTGCATTCTGAGTTTTAATCCGCCAATTCGCATGGCGGATTAATCTTTTTTATTCTGACATCCGGTCTCCGCAAATAATTGGGCTGTAAAGTTACTGGGTCGGCAAATTGGCCGGCTAAGGCCTTTTGCCAGCCGAGTAAGTGAACCTTGCTCGCCCGCGGACTCCAATACCTCTCATCCAAAAGCCGGATGCCCTCGGCGATGAATCTATCCTTATAATATAATAGGCCATCGCCGAGCAGCCAGGTCGGCCTATCACTTCGGGCAAACCTTTCGACGAATTGTGCAGCGGTCATCAGGGAATCTGGGACGGCTTTCTTCCAGATTGCGTCGCTCGTCCCTCTGCCTCCGCAGGGGTAAGCCTGCCCCCGCAAAAGCGGGGGTCGCTCGTCGCCCGTGTGTTCGTATACGGCGATGAAGAATTGGTTGCGTTTGGCATCAAGAATGGCAGCGACTCTGTCGTCCCTCGTGACTGGTGCCCGGTTAGTCGAATTTTGAACCACGCAGTCTGGAGCCAGGTCAAATACGTTTGCGGCAATCACGTCCAGTGTATCGACCGCGATGATTTTTGCACCGTTGGCCAGGTGCATTGTCTTTGCCAGGGTTGTTGCTATGCGCAGGCCGGTGAAACTGCCCGGGCCAATCGAGATGTGTACCTGCTCAATCTGGCGGGGTCTTACGGCGAACCGCTCCATCAGGCCTAAGATGGCAGGAAATATCTCGGCACTGTGCCGCATCGGGCCGGAGAAGGTCATTTCGGCGAGCAGTCTTTCGCCAGCTGCCACGGCGACTGAGCCGGTTCTGCTGGATGTTTCCACGGCTAATATCAGCGGTTCTGGCGTCATATCGACTGTTTTATAGGGCTGCGTTTTTTCACCTGATACTTGACAAGGTCATTGTGCCTATAAAAAACGCCTGTTCGGTCACTAATTCTTTCCGGGTTTTTCCAAACATCCCATTTTACCAAATTGCAAACCCAAATATTATCGGTCACGAGAGTATAAATCGAATTTTTCTCTTGCAAAAAGAAATATTTTTTTATAAAGTGAAACATTATAAGGCCAACCTGCATCTTGAATTGGAGGTTGTAGACACTATACAATTTGCCATAGGGTTCCCGAGAGGGTGATTTGTTGTAGGCAGGAGGTTACTTTTGAGCAAGCCGAGTTTCCTAATCGAGTCCTTGGGCATAAGGCCTCTTTCGATTATTCTGCTACTATCTGTGTTGCTGGTTGTGGTTTTATCGGAGGTAGTTCCATCTCAGCAACAAGAAGTCGGCGAAGACCAGATGATGCGCCAGGTAGTGCAGTACCTGATTCAGGTCGGGACGGACCAGTTTCAACGTGGTTACTACCCCCAGGCGGAAAAGACCTTGCTTATGGCCCAGGGCTATCAGGAGTATCTGACTCTTGCCGAGCGCAGCAGGCTAAACGAGTTTCTCGAAAAGACTCATAAAGCGGCGCTCGAAAGAGATCTGGCGCTGAAGCATAAGCAAACGGCTGCCGACTTGGTTACTAAAGGCGACCTGACCACGGCTAAGGCACATCTTGAGAGAATCAAGGATAGTCAGTTTTTAACCGAAGCCGAGAGGAAACAAGTAGCCGGTTACTTGGCGCAAATAGACCGTCAGGCCGGCGCAGCTAAACCGCCTCCCAAGAAGCCCGAAGAGCTTGAGTCCTTGGTCGCCCCGGNNGCTTGAGTCCTTGGTCGCACCGGCGCCGCAGAAAGTGCCCGAAGAGCCTAAGAAAAGTACAGAGCAGGTCAACGGGCGCACAAAACAGATTGTCGAGCTTTATTTCCGCAGCATGGATTACTACCGCACCGGCCAGCTCGAAAAGGCGCGCGAAGGTTTTATCGAGGTCATAAATAGCGGCTTGATCCCGCCGCTTATGGGCAAGACGTTGCAGGGCTATATCGCGCGAATCGATAGTATTTTGGGGCCGAGGCAGGTAGAGACCAAACTTCCTGCCTCTGAGCAAGAGAAACCTCAGCAACAGTTGCCGGACCCTGTCCCGAGCCAACCCGAGGGAGCGACCAGTGTACCGGTGATTGAGCCGATTGTTCAGCAGAAAGTTCAGCAGGAAGCTGACGCGCAGCTAACACTGCCGGCGGAAAACCCCCCTGTGGAGATATTTGCTCCTTCGCAGGCTGCCCTACAGGTGACTGAGCAACCCAGCTATATTGACCAGATCAACCGACGAAGAAGCATTATCCAAAGTCATACCAAAGCGGTTGTCGGGGATGCTGTAGACAAAGCACAAAGATATATGAGCCAGGGCCAGTTCGATAAGGCCAAAGAGGTTGTTGATGGTGCCCAGGCTGTGGTTGACAGGAATCAACTGCAACTGGGCGCAGAGCTTTTCAAGAGTTATGGCGACCAGCTAAACCAGCTGGACCAGAAGATAAGCCAAGCGATGCAAGAAAAGGCTCGGCAGCTGGATGAGCAGAAACGCAGCGAAGCAAGCGAAGCTCAACGCCTGTTTAGAGAGCAAATGGAGGCGGAAAAACAGAAAAGAATAGTGTCGCTGATGGAAAGCGCCAAGGCGTATCAGAAGCAGCAAAAGTATGAGGCATCTCTGGGTCAGTTGGAAACTTTGCTGGCTTTGGACCCTCAAAATGATGACGCCCTCGTGCTGAAAAATACGCTGGAAGATATGGTTTACTTCCGCAAACAATGGGAATTGCGGAAGGAATCGGGTAAACAGAAGGCAGATATTCTGCTGAAAACAGATGAATCGGCGATTCCGTATGCGGAGGACCTTGTCTATCCTAAGAATTGGCGGGAGATTGTTGAGAAACCGACACGTCAGCCTGACAAGCCGATCGGGCTCGACCCGGCTGATGTGGCCGCGTACAAACAATTGGACCAGGTTGTTGATCTTTCACGACTATCGCCCACGATGCCTTTTAGCGAGGCGATAGACATAGTGAGGAATTCTGTTGAGCCGGCATTGAAGGTAGTCGTGCTGTGGCGAGACCTGCTCGACAACGCTGAGATCGAGCCGACTACAGCGATCAATATGGATGGAATACCGGCTGTTCGGCTGCGCACTGCACTGGAGAATCTGTTGAA
>JAFNGF010000225.1:7918-22699 GCA_017885385.1 Planctomycetota bacterium | reverse complement strand
CCATTACTGTTTCGATTTCGTGAAAGCCGTCAGGCCTTTTGCCGGCTATGAGCAGCGACAGATTTATCTTCGCCGGTGCCCGAACCAAAAGGCCATTGCCAACAGACTCGAATTGTTGGGCGCAAGTTGTTTGGTGTCCGTTGTTCATTGTTCATTGACATTATAACAACGCCGGCATATTCTGGGCAGCCGAAGCCGTAAATGGAATTCAGAAGTCAAAACGCAAACAAAGGCGGGTAAATATTTAGCCCCGCAATTTATTGCGCGGTTTTTGCCCTCAAAGTGGTGGGTAAGATTTATGGACAAATCGGAATCCAGAAAGGAAAACCGCAATGGGGAAAAGCGGAGGTTTGACCCGGACCTTCTGAAGAAAGGGTTGCGTTGCGACCTGGATCAGTATGAAATGCTCAAACGCTGCTCAGATAAGAAAGACATGACCGAGTGGAACGAGTGGCGGAAAAACAATCCGACTGAGAATATTCTTCTCGAAGGCGCTGATCTTTCACATGTGTATCTTAAAATGGCCTTATTGAATACCTCACTGAACTCTGGCTTTAGTGGAGACATTTATCTTCAATATGCCAAGTTTCATGGCGCCCATATGGAGGACGCAGATCTAAGCAGTTCCTATCTCCAAGGGGTAAAGTTTATTGGTACGCATTTGCAAGGCCTTGACATGAGATACGCCCATATTGAGAGTGCAGACTTCCGAAGGAGTATTGTTAATGGGTCTACATTGTTATGGCGTTGTATAATTGATCGTCATACGGATTTTCGTGGTGTTGGTTTGGACAAACTACGAATAGAGTCAGGAACAAAGCAGCTTTTGGAATATAATATAAGGCGGAAGAACTGGCAGGAATGGTATCCGAAACAGAACTGTTTTCTACGGTGCATAGTTCGCGCATTTTGGTGCGTCAGTGATTATGGTATTTCATCTCCGAGGATAATAAAAGTCTTCTTGGTCTCGGCCGTAGCCTTCGCTATTCTCTATTATCTTTGGGGTGTGATAGCGCCGCTGGGGATTCTGGATAATTTATTTGTAGATCGAAATGGTGTTGTAGTGCCGTGGTGGGTTGTTCCTTTTCGAGCATTTTATTTTTCAATCATTACCATGACACTTGGATTCAGCGATATGTATGCGAATGCGCAGAGTGTATGGGGGCATATACTTATAACAATCCAGGCACTTTTGGGTTATGTTCTTTTGGGGGCGTTGGTGACGCGGTTTGCGGTTTTGTTCACGGCTGGCGGGCCGGCAGGAAAATTCGCCGATGAGAAAAAAGAAAAAGCCACAGAGAGCACAGAGAGACACAGAGAAAATAGATAGAATTTAGAAAAAAATCTCTGTGTGCTCTGTGGCAGATAGAAATATTGAATATCGAACAAGGAGTATTGAATGTCGAACACTGAAGCGAGCCACGCCTGCCCCGAGCGGAGCCGAGGGGAGCCACGAGTCACCAGCGACGAGTCACGCCTGCACCGAGCGGAGCCGAGGGGAGCGACGCCTGCCCCGAGCGGAGCCGAGGGGGACAACGTATCCGTCACCTGGTGGCACTGGCATAGGCGTCTATATAACTGGGTCATCCACTTTGCAGATACAAAGCACGCTGAGGTTGCGCTCTTTGCCTTGAGTTTTTCCGAATCGAGCTTCTTCCCGGTGCCCCCGGATGTCCTGCTGGCAGCAATGTCTCTGGGAGCACCGAGAAAATGGCTCAGGTTCGCCCTTTTATGCTCGGCGGCCTCTGTGGTCGGCGGCATCTTGGGTTACGTAATCGGGATGTTTCTTTGGTCTATGATAGGCCAGTGGGTTTACGCCCATCTTGGGTTCATCGGGCTGACAGAGGCAAATTTTGCCAAATTTCAAACCTGGTATGGTAAGTATGATTTCTGGATAGTTTTTACCTGCGGATTTACGCCCATTCCGTATAAGGCCTGCACTATATCCGCCGGCCTGGCAAGCATAAATTTTGGCGGTTTTTGCCTTGCGTCGGCGCTCAGCCGATCGGCAAGGTTCTTCATTGTGGCAGGCCTGCTCGGCTGGAAGGGCGAGAAAATCCGAACCATCATTGAAAAATACTTCAACTGGTTTTCGCTGGCGTTCGTAGCGCTATTGATTGGCGGATTCCTTGTGATAAAATTGGTGCATTGAATCAACCCCCGGTGAAACCGGGGGCTAAATATAAAAATACCGCCCGGATGACCATCATGAATGACGCACAAAAACGCACCCTCCTGACAGTGGCACGCGACACGGTCAAGGCGGTTGTCACCGGCGGGCGAGTGCCCGAACCCAAATCGGACGACCCGGACCTGAACGCCCATTGCGGGTGCTTTGTAACGCTGAAAAATAAAGGCCGACTGCGAGGCTGTATCGGCCAATTCACCGCTGAAAAGCCGCTGATCGAGCTGGTCGCTGAAATGGCACAGGCCTCTGCCACCGGCGATCCACGCTTTTTCGCCAATCCAATTACTCCCAGAGAGCTTAAAGAGCTGGACATCGAGATATCCGTTTTGTCGCCGCTGCAGCGCACGGACGACCCGTTGAGCCTACAGTTGGGCGTTGACGGCATCTATATAAAAAAGGGACGCGCCTCGGGGTGCTTTTTGCCGCAGGTGGCTACCGAGACCGGCTGGAGCAAGGAGGAGTTTCTATCTTATTGCTGCGCCCACAAAGCGGGTCTTGCCGCTGACGCCTGGAAAGACCCGGATACGGAAGTTTATTTATTTACCGCCGATGTCTTCGGCGCGGCCTTTAAGTATATATAGCTTTGCCTCGCCCGTACGCAGCTACATTATCTGCACTAACAGCACGTCAGCACAATTCTTTGCCTATCTGTGCAGCGTTGCCTGTATACATATATTATATTGGCCTTTTGTAATTTTAGACAAGATTTTTCTTGCATAAGACAAAGACTGTGGTATTTTTGGCAGCAGCAAAGGATTGTTTCATAGCCAAATTTTTCGGGACGTTAATGGAATGTCCATCACGTTTGGCTCAATCCTGGCAAAATCTTCAAACCCTGGCCCACGGATGGCCGATGTTTATGCAGGGAGGCGACTATGGTTGGAAGGTGCACGCCAGTTTGGATGGTTACTATTGTATGCCTGGCCGGCTGTTTGCAGTCCCATAAAACAGCCACTAACAGTATTGATAATGCTCAAAAGCTTAACGACTGCAAGGTCGTTATAGAGACTTTGCAGAATGAAAATATGCCGGCCCTGGAATCGACCGACACATGGCACGGCAAATACGGGCCTGGGCTAAGGCTTACCACCGCTCACTATGAGGTTTATACCACGCTTTTGGAGCCTTTGACGCTCCGCCGGATTCCCGGGTTTATGGAGTCTGCTTACCACGCCTACAATCGTTTAGTGCCGCAGCCGATTGAAACGACAGGCAAGCTGAGGATTTATCTTTTCGCGGATCGCCGGCAGTGGGAGGATTTTACAAAGACCTTTGCGGGCGAACGCGCCGAGCTATTCTACAAAATAAAGGCCGGGGCATATTATCTCAATGGCGCCTGCGTGACATATTACATCGGCGCGGGGCGGACGCTCTCGGCTCTGGGACATGAGGGCTGGCATCAATTTAACAACAGGCACTTCCGGTTTTGCCTGCCGAGCTGGCTTGACGAAGGCATCGCCATGCTTTTTGAGACGAGCCGATATGAGAGCGGACTCTTCTATTTTGAGCCGAACCAGAATGCGTATCGATTGGAGGGGCTGAAAGAAACGCTGATAAGCAGCCAGCAAATTCCGCTGAGCCAATT
This sequence comes from Planctomycetota bacterium, assembly GCA_017885385.1. Taxonomy (GTDB): domain Bacteria; phylum Planctomycetota; class Phycisphaerae; order Sedimentisphaerales; family Anaerobacaceae; genus JAFNGF01. The sequence goes on along the minus strand of JAFNGF010000225.1, from coordinate 18,926 downwards.
AGTGGCGATGAACCCCGGCGAAGTGCTTGCCATAGACCAGGCGGAGGCGGTAAGGGCTTTTTACAGTCAGGCGTACGCACTGATACGATTCTTGCAGGAGGCCGGCTCCGGCAAACACGCCGACAGATTCCGCCGGCTGATGGTGGATGGGCTGACCGGCAACTGGCCGCTCAGCAGGGCCAGCAAGAAAATAGCCGCCGATAGAAACGTGCCGCGAACCGTAGAGTGGAACCGAATTGTCGGGCCGCAACTATTCAAACAATATATCAGCAGCGATATCGACCGGCTGGAAACCGAATACCTGGCTTTTTGCAGACAGATAGTTGGCCGTGTACCGCTGATGGCGCAGAGCCCAACCGAAGGCTTTCATACGACGATAAGTTTTACCCTCAGCGAGTTGGAGGAACTGGTTCCGTGTACAGACCAGGGAATCGGTGCGCGATAGGAACGAATGAGCAAGCAGCGTGCAGTCCGGATCATTCTGGCTTCGGCCTCTCCGCGCCGCAGAGAGCTTTTAGCCGAGGCCGGCTATAAATTCACTGCCGTCACCCCCGATATCGATGAGTCAACCTTTTCGACCGCCGGTGTCACAGCCGATGAATACGCAAAGAAACTGGCTTTAGCCAAGGCAAAAAATGTCGCTGAAAAGTATCCTGATAGTCTGGTTATTGGCGCGGATACGGTTGTCGATTTCGGCGGCGAAATTATCGGCAAACCTGCGGATGCAAAGGAGGCTGAGCAGATTACCAGAAAGCTCTTCAGATCCCCTCATAAAGTAATAACCGCGGTTGCCCTTGTCAGGCGAAGTGACGGCATCGAACTATGTGAAAGTGACATCACGACCGTTTACCCTAAAAGTCCGACTGATAAGCAGATCGCTGAGCATATAAAAAGCGGCTCCTGGCAGGATAAGGCCGGTGCTTATGCCATTAAAGAAACGGGCGATGAATTCGTCGAGAAAATCGAAGGCAGCTTAACCAATGTAATGGGCCTGCCAATGGAACTTCTGCAGCGCTTGCTGAGCGCAATAACCCACCAATAAATTGGTGGGCTAAATATGAGCGAGTTTTACCACGCGAAGTAGCAGCTATAGTGGCGGTAGAATAGGCCTATTGAACGCATCGCAATTATGACGACAACCTGCGCAGCAAGATTAAGCAGTAAATGACCCGCGCCTGCCGGCACATCCTGGCCTGTGTACTGCTGCGTTTGCATCTCAAGAACGCCGGCAGCAATGAGCAGTCCGGCCACAACCAAATACGGCCTAAACGCGCGAACTATTGGGGTAAGAACATAGTCAGGCCGAAGCAAAGTGAAGTCTCTGCCCACCGCCATAGTCAATATCGCCGCTGGAAAGAGGAATAGGCCAAAGGCAAATAAGACCTGCAAGATAATTTCCGCTCGCCAAGAGTCTTCGGCCGCCAGGTCCGGACTTTGCAGGATGGCAAGCGCGATGATAAATGGAAGCTGCACAACAACCATAGTGAACAGAAAGACAGCAAGGGGCTTAATGACGTACCATATAAAGGTGATGCTGGTTCCAAGGTAAATCTCCGGCAGGTTATCTATGTCATAGGCCGTCTCGTAAATAATGTTCAGGTAGAATCCCAGCAGCCAGCCCCAGACCACGACGAACGAGATATAATTCATGCAGCATATTCCTGTGCCCAGAAAGAACTTAAAGCATACCGCTGCGATGACAAAGCCCAATGATGTTGAATTCTGCGGTCCGACCAAGAGCCTCCAGCTATCAACAAGAACTGCCCGGTAGAAGCCGGGCACAGGCTCTGCTTTTTGAATCTTGGGCTCGATTTTTTGCGGCTTCTCGCCGTCGCTGGATGGTATTATAAAAAGTTGCCCACAGGTTAAGCATCGGGCGTGCTTTCCAGCGTGCCTGTCGGGGAAAGCAATCAGTGCATCGCAATAAGGGCAGTTAAACTGAATGGTCATATAAGCGTATTGCGTTACGCACGACACCCTACGCACGCCTGTCCCGAGCCAAGTCGAGGGAACGCATGACCAGATTAGTCCTGGCGCATGCAATCCACGAAGACATTAACGTTGTTGGCCCACTTTTTGGCCTCCAGCAGGTCCACCTTGTCCTGTTTTACAAGCACTGACAGATGTTTTTCCATCGTCATCATTTTTTCATCCGGCTTGTCCCGAGTCTTGGTTTGCAATTGTGAATATAATTGCTCTACTTTGCCGGTGCGTATCAGGTTTGCGCAGGCGTAGTTGTTGTTGAGTATTTCCATCGCTGCGACCCTGCCGGTGCCGTCTTTTTTGGGCACAAGCTTCTGGCTGATGATGTAAGCCACTCCGAGCGAGAGCTGGTTTCGCACTTCGGCTTGTCTGCCGGCCGGAAAATAGTCCAGGATACGTGTTACCGTGCCGGTAGTATCTCTAGTGTGCAGGGTAGAGAAGACCAGATGCCCGGTTTCTGAGGCCATAAGTGTCATTGCTATCGTCTCGGGATCTCGCATCTCGCCGACAAATATTATGTCGGGGTCTTCCCGCATCATTTCTTTCAAGCCATTCTGAAAGGATGTGACGTCCCTTCCCACCTCGCGCTGCGAGANNATTCGGCAGGCTTTTTTTTCGCTTATTCTGCCGAGAAGCGAGGCAATGGTGGTGGATTTGCCGGCGCCGGTAATGCCGGTCAGAAGCACCAGGCCGTGCTTGCGATTGACAATATCCTCCCAGATATTGTTGGGAAAACCGATTTCCTCTATCTGCGGGACATCCAGTGATAATGCCCGGATTGCTGCGGCTATACCGTCGTTTTCCTTAAATACATTGATGCGAAACTGCAGCGACTTGTATCGATAGGAACAGTCGACGCTGTGCTGGTCCTGGAATTTACGCCTATTGTCCTCGCTAAGCAGGGGGTAGATCAGCAGCTTTGCTACCTCTGGCGTTACTGTTGAGCCTTTGAGTTTTACCAGGTCGCCGTCAATACGATAGGTAGGCGGTGCGCCGACTTTGAGGTGCAGGTCCGAGACCCGCATCGCGCCGTGCTCCTCGAAGTAGTTCAACATATCGAGAATGCTGAACTGGCCAAGATTTTCGGTTGAATATACTTTTGCCGTTTCGGAATATGTTTCAGCCATATTTGTCTCCGCTGGCGGTAAATGACAAACCGCTCTTGCTATTTTTTCTTGTAAGCTAACCAATCCTGGAGGTTTTTGGCTAGTATCTGCACATCTTTTTTATTCATAATATGGTCGATAATTGCCGGCGGAACCTTCAGCCTTACCATTGCCTTGTGGGCCCTTTGCCAGAGCCGGTCGCGCTTAGCCTGGGTGTCGGCTAAGTACAGTTCGGTCACCAGCTCGCTCAGTTTCTGGAGCATTATTGTATCAAGGTTGTTGTAATAACCTGATATAACCGCCTTCTGGTATTGTGAGAACTCATTCTTAGCCATATCAGCCTTTCTTGTGTTTACGAGATTCCTGCCGGATATTCTTTTACAGGAAATGCTCTGATAAATCAAGTTGTCAGGATTGCAGAAGTGGTTTTTGCTGGCTTTGGCAGGCTGAGCCGATATAATCGCCTGGCGTGAAAGCCGCTTCGGTGATCCGGAGTTGAATTCAAGATGCTGAATAGGGCGGTATTCATTGTAGGTTTGTTGGTGCAAGTGGCGGATGCCCGACAAGTCGGGGCCGGGCAAAGCCAGAAGGAGCAGGTTCTGCCTGAAAGTCGCGGCGGCTCAGCCGTCCAACCCAGCCGGCCCATTTGGGTTGCCGACAATTTGCACCTGGCCGGACAAGAGCTTACCAGCTTTCAGGGCGGCCCCGACAGACAGGTTATGGTTTTCCGAGGTGGATTTGCGATGTCGGTCGCCCACAACCAACTATCAAGCGACCAGGCGGTTGTCTGGCTGCAAAGGTCACCCCTGCTTTCGCAGGGGCAAGACCGCCGTATAGGCTCAAGAATTCTGGCCTATCTAAAAGGCAACGTGTCGGTCAGAAAAACCACGGGCGCCAAAACCCCGGATTTGAGCCAGACAGTAGTTCAAGACAGCGGAGCAATGGTGGTTCGATTCGATGTTAGCGGCGAAGTCTTCATTACCGCGGACAAAAAAGGGATTGCCGATCCCGCTGGCTCAGAGCTTTACGCGGAGGCCTTTGCAGCAGTTGCGCCCTTTGAGCCGCAGTTGCAGCCGAAGGCGCAGCGACCAGAATCGCCCCCGCAAGAGCCTATCGAGCCGGGTAAGAAACTTGCCGGCAGGCAAGTAAAAGAGCCGAACCTGATGTATCCGCTCAATATAGCGCAACTGGGCGAAGTCACACCTAAGCTGGAGTGGGACGAGAAAACCAAAACGGGCACGGTGATAGGCAGATTCTATATATGGCAAAAACTGGATGAAAAAGGAGGTTTGCTCGAACTGCAGGCGGATAACGCCGTAGTATTTGCGTCGGGCCGGCAGCGGCTATCGGGTCAGCGGATATCAGGACTCCAAGACATTCTGGCCAGCGGCGCCGCCGGAGCAATCTACCTATCCGGCGATGTAATAATGACCGAAGGGCAGCGAACAATTCGAGCCGACCAGATATATTACGATTTTGAAGGAAAGAGAGCGCTGGCGTTAAATGCAGTGATGAGGACTTTTGACGTTACCCGAGGTATCCCGATTTATGTCAGAGCGGCCAGGCTGAGGCAGGTGGCGGAAAACAGGTTTGCCGCCGAGAATATCACCTTGACAACCAGCGAATTTTTCCTGCCTCAGATTTCGGTCAGCGCTTCAAAGATAATTATCGCAGACACAACCTCCGTCGACCTGCAGCAGGACACGCTCTCAGACAACAGTTTCGATGCGCAGATTCAAGATGTGCGGTTCAAAATGTACGACCAGACATATTTCTACTGGCCGTCTGTGCACGGCAGTCTGCTGCAGCCCGATGTGCCGCTTAAGAGTGTGCGTGCCGGCCACGATAGTACCTTTGGCACCTCGGTCGAGACGCAATGGTATCTGGCCCGGCTGCTTGGATTGCAGGAAGCAAAGGGCACCGAAGGCNNGGCCTGGGCAGCGGCATAGAGATCGATTACGTAAGAGAAAAGTATTTCGGCAGGCTTTTGGGCTACATAATCGACGATCACGGAGAGGATAGGCTCGGCAGAATCGACAGCCGCAAGAACCTCGAGCCGCCACAGGAGCTTCGCGGGCGATTTCAGTTCCAGCATCGACAATTTCTGCCCTACAGCTGGCAGCTCACGACCGAGGCTGGCTACACCTCCGACAAGAACTTTTTAGAGCAGTATTATCGCAGCGAATTCAACGCCGACAAAGAGCAGGAAACGATTGTCCACGCCAAGCGTCTGGAGGACAACTGGGCGCTATCTTTGCTGGGCAAATGGCGGCTAAACGACTTCGCTGATACAATGGAAGAATTGCCCAGCGCCGAGTTTCACTGGACGGGCCAGTCGCTTTGGAATGACAAGCTGACGTTGTATAGCGACAATCAGGTGAGCCGATTCCGTCAGCGTCTGGGTTCCGATGGGCAGCCTGCCCCGAGCGGCGACGAGGGGTCGCCCGTTCTACAGGATTTCTTTACGTTCGGCTCGACCAGAAATGAGCTGGATATGCCGATGGCCGTCGGCCGATCAAAGGTCGTGCCTTTTGTAGCCGGCACGGTGGGGTATGAGGACGGCAGCGGATTCCGGACGGAAATCGACGGCGACCCGGCAAGCAGAGAAGATGAAGTCTGGCTCGGCGAGGGCGGCGTGCGAGTATCGACGCCCGCCTATTGGAAGGTTTATCCGGATGTCGAGTCGCAGCTATGGGATTTGAGCAGGTTGCGGCACGTCATTCAGCCTCGGCTGACCGCGGTTGCTTATACCCAGAGCGATTCGGTGGTGGAGCAGCGAGATGCCTTGAATTTGGGTGTCTCTCAGCGTCTGCAGACAAAGCGAGGCCCGGCAGATAAGCTGCGGACGGTCGACTGGATGCGGCTGGACGTAGACTTTACGTGGGTAAATGATTCGGGCGACACATCGGCAGGACCGGACCGCTTCATCTGGAATAGACCATATATACCACTGGCCAATACCTACGACAGGAGATTTGGTCAGGTCTTGCTGCCGCCGCAAGATAGGCGAAGCAGCAATGTATTCGGCCCCGCACGAAATTACATCGGTGCAGACTACCTCTGGCAGTTGAGCGATACCACCGCGGTATTAAGCGATTTGAACTACGATATGCAGAGCGGCGTAGTTCAGCAATTTGACATCGGTTTTTCTCGCCGCCGCTGGCCGGGCTTGAGTTATTATATAGGAAGCAGGTACTTAAGGCGTCTCGATAATGGCTTGGGCGAGAAAGGCTCGAACGCCCTTACTTTTGCCGCGACGTATGAGCTTGACCCGCGGTATACTTTGGTCTTTTCGCAGCAGATGGATCTTGACTACGGCCTGAATATACGAAGTGATATAACGGTGATAAGGCGTTATCACCGGCTGTATCTCGCGCTGACCTACAGTGCCGACGAATCGCTGAACCAGCACGCGGTGGTAATCAGCATCTGGCCGCAGGGCGTGCCGGAGATGGCGATTGGGCCCAGCAGATATATGGCCCTCGGAACAACGAACTAAAAACTCAAAACTAAAAAATCAAAACTAAGAAGGAGAATTCCATGGCATTGGTCAATACCAAGAAAATGTTTGAAATGGCCTACAAAAACGGCTATGCAGTCGGTGCATTCAATGTGAACAATATGGAAATCACCCAGGGTATTATTGCCGCCATTGCCGAGGAGAATGCGCCGCTCATTCTGCAGGTCTCCAGAGGAGCACGCGAGTACGCCAGCATCAGCTACCTCAAGGCTATTATCAACGTGGCTGTCGAGGAAAATCCGGATATCCCCATTGCGATAAATCTGGACCACGGCGACAACTTCGAGACCTGCAAACAGTTTGTCGATGACGGCTTTACTTCTGTTATGATTGATGCGTCAAAGCTGCCGCTCAAGGAAAACATTGCCGTAACCAAGAAGGTTGTCCAGTACGCGCACGCCAGAGACGTCTGCGTTGAAGCCGAGCTGGGCCAACTGGGCGGAATCGAAGAGGATGTAGTGGGAGTCGATGACGTAAGAAAGCACCTTGCTGACCCCGACCAGGCGGTGGAGTTTGTGGAAAAGAGCGGCTGCGATTCGCTGGCGGTGGCTTGTGGAACCAGCCACGGCGCTTACAAGTTCAAGACCGAGCCTAAGTTGGCTTTCGACGTTATACAGGAGATAGCAGAGAGGCTGCCCGGGTTTCCGCTGGTGATGCACGGCTCAAGCAGCGTGTTGAAAGAGTTCGTCGACCTTATTAACAAGTACGGCGGCAACCTGCCAAATGCCATGGGTGTGCCGGAAGAGTCTGTTAGCAAGGCCGCAAAGATGGCAGTCTGCAAGGTTAATATAGATACTGATTTGCGGCTGGCGCTGACGGCTAAAATCAGGCAGGTTTTTGCCGAAAAGCCGGGCGAATTTGACCCGCGTAAGTACCTCGGTCCGGGCAGAGATGCCATCAAAGCAATGGTTAAACATAAACTGCACGTCTTAGGCTGTGCCGGCAAGGCAGCCGAATGCGCTTAGAATTGTGAATTTAGAATTTTGAATTGGGAGTTATCAGGAGCTGCTGCTTTGTCAGAGAAACCGAAAAATAGATATTTCGTGCCGAAAAACGGACGTAACAGGACACAGCCTGTAGGCGCCAGAGCCGCCTGGTTGCTGGTGATATCGTGCTTTTGTGTTTTACTGCTGCTATGTTGGTCCGCCGGTTACGGCCTTTCGGCTCGACCGGGGCCGCGCGAAATCTCAAAGTCCGCATCAACTGAACCTAATGCTGCACGAGAACAGGTATCGGCTCAGCCTAATGCGGTCAAAACGGCCTGCGAACTAATCTACCAGGGCAAATTTGACGCCGCAGCCGAGCTGATAGAACTGCCTGACAGAACAGTATATCCCCAGCTTGGCCGGTTGGCTGAGATCATCCAGCAATACAAGGGCATAAGCGAGCAACGTCAGTCCGCCCGCGAAGCTGCATATCGGGAACAGTTAGTCGAGCTGCAAAAACGCCAGGCCCAAGGCAAGACAACTGATGTGAACGATACAAACGATGTCAACGACGTAAATGACATCGTTAATGTGCTCTTAGTTATTACCAAAGCCAGTGAATTCGCAAGTCAGGAGCAGAGGGAGCATCTATTTTCGGACGCATTTGTAAAGGAAACCATCCAGAAGGCAATAGATAAGGCTGCTGATTTTGAGCTGCGGGGCAAATGGCTCGACGCGTACATAAATTGCTATAGCTGGCTCAAGGCTATCGATCCGAATAACAAGGCCTACTCGGATTATGGCGAGCAACTGCTGGATAAGGCCACTATTGTGGTCTCTCTTCAGGATAGTCCCTGCGAGAGCCGCGAGGAGCGGTACAAAGGCGTAGAAAAGGGGATGTTCGTCTGGGCTATTGAAGTTCTCAGCGGCCATTACGTCAGAAGGACTATCGACTATAGTCACATGGCAAAGCAAGCCGTCAGACAGTGCAAATTGTTGGCCGAAGTGATGCCGACCGTCTTTGCGCCAAAGCCCCAGGGCCAGAGCTCCGAAAGCTCGCCTTCGCCGCCCGATGCCAATCAGCTTACGGCCTGGTCCGCGGGGCTGGCAGCGATATCAGACCAGATCGAGCAGTCGTCTACCGGGCTAAAAAAAGATGAGCTCATAGATGTTTTTCAAAAGGTCCTGGCACTTAATAAAGCGACTTTGGAATTGTCTCAGTCTGCACTTGTCGCGCAGTTTACAGAGGCGGCATTATCTGCACTCGATCCTTACACGGTCATGGTCTGGCCCAGGCAGGTGCAGGAGTTCGAAAAGAGCATGACCAACGAGTTTACCGGTATCGGGATAGAAATCTCCAAACCCAAGGGACTATTGACCGTGGCAAGCCTGTTGCAGGATACGCCGGCGTACAAAGCGGGTCTGGATGCCGGCGACGTAATCGTAGCGGTGGACGGAGTCCAAACAAAGGATATGACTCTGCTCTGTGCAGTTCGCAAGATTACTGGTCCTGCCGACACCAAGGTTACGCTGACGATAAAACGTCCGGGGCAAGATAAAGCCAGAGACATTATTATAACCAGAGGCAAGATAACCGTTCCTACGCTTCGCGGCTGGAACCGGACCGAGACAGGCAAATGGCTTTATATGATTGACGAGCCGAATAAAATCGGCTACGTCCGCGTTACAGGCTTCTCCTCAGAAACTGCCTCGGAGCTTGAAGAAGTGCTCAAGAATCTGGAAAGACAAGGTTTACAAGGGCTAATTCTGGATTTGCGATTTAATACGGGCGGCCTTCTTACCAGCGCGATCGAGGTGTCGGACAAATTTCTAAAAGAGGGAACGATAGTCACCACCCGCTCGCCATACGCGGGCGTATTAACCTATGCAAAGGCGCACGAAAAGGATACACACCCGAACTACCCGATGGTCATACTCATAAATTACAGCTCCGCCAGCGCTTCGGAGATAGTGGCCGGGGCGTTGGCAGACAAAACGCATAACCGGGCGGTTCTGGTGGGCGACAGAACCCACGGCAAAGGCAGCGTGCAGGGAATAACGCACTATCCCCGCGGAGCTGCGCAGCTAAAATACACAATGGCACATTATCATCTGCCTTCCGACCAGAGAGTTAAGACCCGTGAAGAAACGGAAAAGCAGGGCAAAAAGGACTGGGGCATCGGGCCGGACGTGGAAATCGAATTAACAAGCGATGAGCTCAAGAAAATGCTCGACACCCAGCGGGAAAACGACGTGCTGGTCCAAGCCGGCCGCGACCCGAATAGCACATCCCTGAACAGGCATTCAGCACAAGAAACCGTGGCGGCCGACCCACAACTGGCGGTTGGCATGCTGATTATCAAAACCAAACTGATCGAGGCTCAGCTCGCTGCGCTGGCCGCGGGGCAGACTCGCCCGGTAAGCGCAAAGGCCCTTTGATTCTGCAGGTGTACAGCTTTGGCAAATGCACAAGATTCAGACAAATTCGAACGGCAAAGACAGGAAAAACTCACGCGGATTATGCAGTTGGGTATCGATCCTTACGGCCAGAGGTACGAAGGAGCCGAGCCGGCTGCAAATATCAAGCTCAGATTCAAGGAGGGCGATGACACTCAAAAGGCAAAATGTGCCGGCAGAATTGTTCTGCTGCGGGACATCGGAAAGCTGATTTTTATTACTCTGCGAGACTCCAGCGGCACTATCCAGGTGGGCGCCAGCACGAGTCTGCTGCCACGCGATGCCTCAGACTGGCAGCTGGCCAAGCTGCTTGAGCTGGGCGATGTAATCGGGGCGTCCGGCCGATTGGGAAAAACCAAAACGGGCGAAATTACCGTATGGGCTGAAAGTCTTACGCTCCTTGCCAAATGTCTCCATCAGCCGCCCGAAAAGTTTCACGGCCTGGCAGATGTCGACCTGCGCTATCGCCAAAGGTTCGTAGACCTCTGGGCCAACCCGGAAGTTATGGAGCGATTCAAAAAACGCAGCGCCATAATCGCTGCGATTCGTGAGTTTTTGCAGGGCCGAGGCTTTTTAGAAGTCGAGACGCCAATGATGCAGCAGCAGCCGGGCGGAGCGGCGGCAAAGCCGTTCGTCACCCATCACAATACTCTGGATTTGGACCTATTTTTACGGATTGCACCGGAGCTGTTTCTAAAAAGACTTCTGGTCGGCGGGATGGAAAAGGTCTTTGAAATAAATCGGAACTTCCGCAACGAGGGACTAAGCAGATATCACAACCCGGAATTTACGATGCTCGAATTGTACCAAGCTTATGCCGATTACAATGTTATGATGGATTTGACCGAGGAGATTATCTGCCTGCTGGTCGAAAAATACTGCCCAAGCAATCAGATAGAATTCGGTGATATGAAGGTGGACTTTAGCCGACCGTGGCGGCGAGCTCGATACGCGCAACTCATAAAAGAGCATACCGGCTGTGACATTGACGACACCGGCGCTCTGCGAAAAAAGGC
>JAFNGF010000225.1:1983-7817 GCA_017885385.1 Planctomycetota bacterium | reverse complement strand
GAGCGCTTTGAGCTGTATATCGCCCGGATGGAGCTGGCTAATGCGTACACCGAGCTAAACGACCCTGCCCAGCAATACGAGAACTTCCTCATCCAACTGCGCGGGCAGGAAGACTCAATGGCCAGGATGGACAGGGATTTTATAACGGCGCTCAAATACGGTATGCCGCCCGCCGGAGGCCTGGGCATCGGCATCGACCGATTGGTCATGGTCTTGACCGGCGCCTTGAGTATTCGTGACGTCATACTATTCCCGCTTCTAAGGCCTGTACAAGATTGACCGTGGAGAAATCAAACCCCGCGTAAAACGTGGGGCTAAATAGAACCCCCAGTTAAAACTGGGGGCTAAATACTAACGACGACAATGCTGAAATTATTCTTCTGGCTGCGATACCTGCGTAAGAAAAAAATCGTATTCTTGAGTATTGCCGCAGTCGCCTTATCAACGGCGTTATTGATAGTTGTTGCAAGTCTATTCAACGGTTTCATTGATGCGTTTGAGCAGGCCGCCGTTGACACTATCGGCGACGTTGTTCTGGCGGCACCCACAAGATTCGCAAAATATCCGCTGCTGATTGAACGCCTGGAGCAGATAAGCGCCGTAAACGCAGCAACGCCAACTCTATCGGCGCCGGGCCTGATACATCTGGGTAAAGGCAATGTACGAGTCGTAGAAATCTGGGGGATCGAGCCGGCTTCAAGAGCAAGAGTCATAAGTTACAAACAATCGCTATTGAAGCAAAAAGACTCGCCCGGCGAGCCCCGCTTTGAATTTGCCGGCTCTTCGGAGAAAACCCAAGGTTTTGTCGGAATCGGTGTGTTGGCCGAGCCTGATGAGGCAACCGACGAATACGACCTTGGCGTGGCCGGCAGCATGATCGGCAAGGATGTTGTCGTTACTACGGGCACGGTAGCGGGCGCCAATGCCGGCGACGACTCTGCCGGACTACCGCCGATAGCCAGAAGGGTCATCATATTTACGATTACCGATGTCGTTTTTACGGGAGTCTACGACCTTGACAAGAGTCTGGTGTACCTGCCCATAGAAAAATTGCAGAAGGAATTGCATCCCGAGGAAGACAGCCAGATGGCCGACCGCATTCAGATCAAACTTAAAGATGACGTCGATGTGGAGACAGCCCTGGCAGAGATTCGCGGCCTATGGCAGGTCTTCGCTGCCGAGCAGCTCGGCTGGGGCCCATATATGATAGCCCAGACGACCATCGCCACCGCCCAACAAATGCAGAGGCAGTATGTTGCTGAGCTATACAAACAGATGGGACTGCTGCTGGTGATATTTGGCGTAGTAAGTTTCAGCGTAGTGGTGCTGATATTCTGCATATTCTATATGATCGCAAGGCTTAAGCAGAGGGATGTCGCTATAATGAAAAGTTGCGGCGCGGCAAGCAGCTCAGTGGCGCTGATCTTCGTGGGCTTCGGCTGTTGTGTCGGAATAATCGGGTCGGGCTGCGGCGCCGCGCTGGGATATCTGATTACCAAAAACATAAATGCAATCGAGAGCTGGATAAGGATACTGTTTGGACTCAAGCTATGGAAAAGCAGCGTATATATGTTCAGCAAAATCCCCAGTGAGGTTGATTGGGCGTCGGCTTTGCCCATTATGCTATTCGCCGTTGTAGCTGCGACTATCGGGACGTTGATTCCTGCGATAGTCGCCGCAAGAACCAGGCCGGTAGAAATTCTGCGGTATGAATAATTTGCAGGAGACTACTTCGGAATTCTAATATCTAAATCCTAAATCCTAAACAAATTTTAATGACCAAAATTCAAGACTCCAAACTCTTATGTTTTGAGAATTTGAAATTTGTATTTTGAGGTTATTTAGTGTTTAGAGATTAGAATTTAGAAATTTTTGTCCGAGCTATGTACAAGATTCTTCTTGCAGCCAGGTATTTAGTAAAACGTCGCATCACGTATTTTGCCATACTGGCGGTAGCTCTGTGCGTTTTTATTGTTGTGGTGGTGATGACCGTGATGACGGGTTTGGTGGGCGGCTTCAAGCAGAAAAATCACAGTTTCACAGGCGACTGCGTCATCGGCACCGAATCACTGGTGGGCTTTGCATATTATGAAGACTTCGACAATATCCTAGAAAAAGCTGATTTCGTGCAGGGCATTTCACCGGTAATAAAAAACTTTGCGCTGGTAACTCCCGCCGGCACAGATAGAAGCTATGCCCTTGAGATTATGGGCGTTGATCCGGTCATACATAGTAAAGCTACTGATTTTGCCGACACCTTGTACTACAGCAAAGACAATGTATCCGAAGCATTTAAGCCGGTTTATGACACGAATCTTCCAGGCTGTATACTCGGGATCGACCTGGCGTTGGAACGCGATGCCAGAGGCAGGTACTCCTATGAAGCGACCCCTGGCAGAATAGCTCTTTCTGTAAGCTGCTTTCCTCTAACGGCAAAAGGCGCTTTAGCCAAGGCGGGCACAGGATTAGTCAACACGCAGACGTTTTACTACAGTGACAATTCACACAGCGGATTAGCCAGAGTCGACAGCCGTCTGATCTATCTGCCGTTTGAGCAGGCTCAATCGCTCTGCGGCATGGCGGGGCCCGTCAAAAGAGTCAACGCCATCCACATTAAATTCAAGCCGGGCGTCAAGCCGCCGGCAGGACGTCAAAAAGCGGCATCGCTCTGGCGAAGCTTCAAACAACAAAAAGCCAACGAAGACCAGGCGTATCTGCTTGACACGGTGACGGTGCAGAGCTGGAAAGAGTACAGACGCGCATTCATCGCGGCGATGGAAAAAGAGCAGACCATGATGACCGTAATGTTCGGCCTCGTGGGAATCACGACAGTTTTTATCGTCTTAGTGGTCTTTTATATGATTATCAGCCACAAAAGTAAAGACATAGGTGTATTGAAAAGCATAGGCGTCTCGAACGCCAATATTGTCCAGTTGTTTGCGGGTTTTGCTTTTTCAGTCGGCTTTTTGGGTTCGGCGATTGGCACATTTTTCGGCTGGTTGTTCTTGTCAAAAATAAACCAGATAGAGAGCTGGCTATTTGAGCACTTCCATTTTCAACTGTGGGATAGGACAATTTACGCGATAGGCGACATCCCCAACCAGCTGGAGTTTAAGGTCCTGGCAGTAATTATCGTTTCGGCGATTGCTGCGTGCTTAGCCGGGGCACTAATACCGACCTGGCAGGCGGTAAGGTTAAGACCCGTAGAGACTCTCCAGGTGAGCCAATTATGAGCAATGAAAACTCCATTCTGAAGGCCGAAGGGCTCTACAAGGCTTATCGGATGGGCGTCACAAAGGTCCAGGTGCTCAAAGGAGTCGAGCTGGCCGTAAGAAAAGGTGAATTTGTAGCCATAGTTGGAGCATCCGGCAGCGGCAAAAGCACACTGCTGCACATATTAGGCGGCCTGGACGGGCCCGATAAAGGCGTGGTAAGCTTTGAAGGACGAGACCTCGGCAAAATAAGTGCCGGCGAATTGAACCGGTATCGCAACAAAATGGTGGGTTTTGTTTTTCAGTTTTACCACTTATTGGACGAATTAAATGTCTTGGAAAATGTCTATCTGCCGACAATGGCCTCCAAGAGCATCGCCGGCTGGTTCGCATGTCGCAGACGGGCGAAGAGCCGGGCCAGAGAATTGCTTGCCGAGCTGGGTTTGTCGGACCGTGCCAAGCATAAGCCGTATCAGCTATCCGGCGGTGAAAGGCAGAGGGTCGCTATCGGCAGGGCTTTGATGAACGAGCCAAAACTGCTTCTCCTCGACGAGGCCACGTCCTCGCTCGNNATGAGCCGACAGGAAACCTTGACTCCGCCACAGGAAATGGTATCTTGGACGTTTTTGAGAAACTGAATAGGGCCGGCCAGACGATTGTGATGGTAACCCACGACCAGAGGATCGCGCAAAAGGCCGGGCGGATAATAACGTTAGCCGACGGCAAAATTCGGGGTGGGTGAGACGCGGCGTGTGTCGGGTAAAACAATCGCACAGGCCACAGCAGGGGATACGAGACTATGGGACTAAAGATTTGGCTTGATGACAAACTCGTTGACGAGGCAGATGCTAAGATATCCGTTTTCGACCACGGCCNNTGGAAGCCCACATAGATCGGCTCTATAGGTCGGCCAAAGCGATTCGCCTTACCGTACCCATGAGCAGGGATAAACTCATAAGCTCGGTCAAGGAAACCGCCCGGGCCAACAACGTTGTAGGCAGCTATATCCGTCTGGTCGTGACCCGCGGCGTGGGGACCCTAGGACTAAATCCTTTCGTCTGCGAGAACAGCACCGTATTTATTATAGCCGACAACATTCAGCTCTATCCGGAAGAGTTTTACGAAAATGGAATGAAGGTAATAAGCGCTACAACGGTCCGCAATCATCCTCTTGCGCTGCCGCCGCAAGTTAAGAGCCTGAACTATCTCAACAACATCCTGGCCAAGATTGAAGCTCTGGATAGTAACGTCCCCGAGGCGATTATGTACAATCACGAAGGCTATGTCGCCGAGGCTACAGGCGACAATGTCTTTATTGTAAAGGACGGAGTGATTTACACCCCGCCGGTCGAGGCTGGGGCGCTACCGGGGATAACACGAGCGGTCGTCATCAGATTGGCCAAGGAAGAAAACCTCCAGGTCGTTGAAAAGAATCTTACCAGATTTGATCTGTACGTTTGCGATGAATTCTTTCTGACCGGAACGGCTGCCGAGGTTATAGGTGTCGTTGAGATTGACGGCANNACCCATAACGCGACTGCTGAGAAAAAAATTCTACAGCTACGCACACGGAAAGGAGAAATAGCGAATAGCCGACAGCACAGATGCCAAACACTATGCGCTGATCACTATGCAGTTGCCGCGTGCCGACAAAACCAGTGGCATGCCGCGTAGCAGGGTGCCTCCATTCAAGCTCATCCGCAGCCGGCTGGCTCAGGTAAGAAAGCTAATCAATCAGCAATTGACCTCGCCGGCAAAAGACCGGGCGGTCGGACAGTTGCTGGACTATATGAACGCCCGCAGCGGCAAAATGATCCGACCGGGTCTGGTTCTGCTTTCGGCTGGCGCAGTCGGGAAAACCACGGACAAGCACATCCGCATCGCAGCGATCGTGGAGATGATTCACAATGCCACGCTGCTGCATGATGACGTCATAGATGAGGGGCAGCAGCGACGAGGGCTTGCCACGATAAACCGTCTCTGGGGCAACGAATCCGCCGTGCTGCTGGGCGATTTTTTGCTCAGCAGGGTCTTCAAGATGTGCGCCGATCTTGAGCCAAAAATCATCGGCATAATTGCTGCTGCCGCCGCTCGAACCTGCGAAGGTGAGCTGCGACAGATAATTCAAAGGCGGAACTGGCGGTTGAGTGAGCCGGAATACATCGACATAATCACCGAGAAAAGTGCCGTTTTTCTCAGCAGTTGCTGCCGGCTGGGCGCCTTTTTGGCCGGGGCAGGCAAAGCCGACGTTGAGTCACTCGCCCGCTTTGGGCTGAACGCCGGGATCGCATTTCAAATTACCGACGACCTGCTCGATATCACCGGCGATGAAAACCAAACCGGCAAGACAAGCGGCAGAGACGCCGACAGAAACAAGCTGACTCTGGCGGTGATACATCTGCTGCGAGCCGTTGCCCGCAGCCAAAAAGCTAAAGTCTACGATAAGCTAAATGCCGTTGGCAAGGATAAACGTGCTTTGACCAGGATGCTGCGGTCCTACGGGAGCCTGGAATACGCGCACAGCCGCGCACAAGAATACGTCGCGCTGGCGATAGGGGCGCTGGCAAAACTTCCCGAAAGCGATGCTAAAAAAGCCCTGATTGAGACGGCCAAATTTATGGC
>JAFNGF010000225.1:943-1969 GCA_017885385.1 Planctomycetota bacterium | reverse complement strand
AAGCTCACCCAGGTTTCATCGCCATCCGGATTGACCATCTCTTCCATCGCTATCTGGTGATACAGTGCCGGCGTAAATGTAAAGTCTTTGCCGAGGTCAATGTCCGTGGAGATGCCGAACACAGCGTTGGACCAATCTTGGTCAACATTTTGGCCATAGGGACCAACCCCATCGTTGTAAACCAGCTCTGCGTGCAAATTCAGCTTGTGCTCCGGAATTTCGGGCACCAAACCTTTTATAGGTAAGCCATAATCAAGCATCAGGATGTGAAACCATCCCGAAGCGGTTCCGCTGCTGCGAGCGCCCGTTGTGAGGTCCCGCTTGCGAGAAACCAAAGAATCGCTGCTGGAAGGCCACATCTTAGCAGCAACGTAGGTCGGAACTAAGCCCTTTATCGAAAAGATTTTCGGCCAGGAGAAAATGCCGTTCATTTCCTGCAGGCCAAGCTCATCGTGACGCCATTCGGGAAAGTTGTAGTACACCCAGCTTATCCTGTATGTAGTGACATACGGCTCATCGCGAAAAAGTCGGTTGTAATAGTATGCCGTATAGTCCCAACGTTCGAAATCCTCGTACCCACTGGAATTGGCCCTGTGCATCATAGCGCTGATGCCAAAGCCTGTGCCAAACAAGTCAAGGTCTACGGCCGATTGAATCGCACTCTTGTCACCATACATATCAAAGCCACGCCAGATATATCTGCTCTGAAATGTGACATCAATCAGTCCATGCAGCTCACCCTGCTGGGCCCGAACAAGGCCGACGGCACTCAGCAGAATTACCGAAGCTAAAAAAACCGCCCTTCTTTTCATGGTCGTCTCCTTAAAAAACTTTCCCCAGGTTCTGCCCCAAATAGCCCCCCCACACTCGCTAAAGATTCACTCGCCGACAGTCTCTCGCCCTCCCCTGCCATCTGAAAAGTCTATAGGTTTACCGCTGTAAGTCAAATAAAAAATTTTTTCGCCGGATTTTTTTGCCCCTGCCATGCGAATTTAGGCAAAGTCCCGCTGAATGCAAAAGTGGGGA
>JAFNGF010000225.1:0-907 GCA_017885385.1 Planctomycetota bacterium | reverse complement strand
CAGCCCCACAAATCTTCAACTTCTGTACTCTAAATCCGCGGAACGTTGTCACTTACTGGACTGCCAATGGGAACGACACACCCGCACCGATAGCCCACCCACCGCCATAAATCTGAGCTTCAGCATAGCACTTGGCGTTCTGAGGTAGGTCACATCCTACGCCGACCCAGCCGCCAAACTCTGACTTCTCCATTAGATCGAGTGTGCCCTTGGCAGGATAAGTCTCGACGCCCTCTCCGGTAAAGGTCTCAACGGCATCCACATCAAAATCACCATTTACGAAGAACCAGCACGGCCCGCCATAGACCCACCAGCCATTGGCCTGGTAGGTCGCCCCAATGCCGACCTGGAGCTGCCGCCAGTCAACATCAAACTTGGCATCGACTACGTCATTGGCGTCGACAGCGAAAGTATCGTCGGCGTCACCAGGATTAAACCAAGTCAGTTGGCCTACCGCACCAAACGTCCAGGGACCGCACTGACAGAAAGTCGTCCTTGTCCCCACACCCCAGGCTAAGCCATAACTGCCGTCGAACTGATACTTCTCACCTGAACCATCATTGATGGCAGGCTTGACTTCGTCCTTGGCATCTGCTGCGCCTACCCGCGCAAATACGTCCCAGTTCTCGCACAAACCGTACGCCAAGCTGCCGAAGAACATGTTCAACCGCATATCCTCAACTTTAAACCTCGTGTCGTCACTGTCCCAGATCCAGACCCCAGGGGACTCTTCGTAACCGCTCGTGGTTTTGCCGCACGCCTTGAGATCAATTTGCTCATGGGCATATTCGACATCGACCAGCCACTTGCCGTGTCCCACAAGAGCCCTGGGAGGACCTAACGGCCCGCCAGCAAAACTGACTGAGCAGAGCAAACCCGCCGCCACAACAAAAGCAATCACCACCAA
>JAFNGF010000224.1:8385-14459 GCA_017885385.1 Planctomycetota bacterium | reverse complement strand
GTTGACGGGACTAAAGTATACTTGAATGCCGAGGTCGCCGTAGAAATCCAGAATCGTTTGGCCGCCGATGTAATAATGTGTCTCGATCAGTGCCCGCCTTTTGCAGTTGAGGCGTCAGAGCTGGAGAAAGCTGTCCAAAGAACTATTCGCTGGGCCAGGCGGGCTAAACAAGCGCACAAAAACGCCGACCAGCTGCTCTTCGCCGTCATCCAGGGTGGAACAGACCTCAAATTGCGAACGTACTGCACATCAGAGCTTGCCAAGATGAATTTTGATGGGTATGCTATCGGCGGACTAAGTGTAGGTGAAGGGCACGAGAATATGATAAGGACCGTTACGACGACTGCCCGCCTTCTGCCGGACAACATGCCTGGCTACCTGATGGGGGCCGGAACGCCGGCGGACATTATCGCCGCAGTCAGGGCCGGCATCGATATGTTCGACTGCGTTCTGCCGACCCGTAACGGTCGAAATGCGTTTGCATTTACTGAAGACGGGCCGGTTCGGCTGCGAAACAGCACGCACATAAACGACAATAGGCCCATAGAGCCCGGCTGCGATTGCTGCTGCTGTAATAATTTCAGCCGGGCCGCACTGAGACATTTCTTTAATGTCGGGGAGATGCTCGGACCAATCTTAACATCGCTGCACAATATAAGGTTTTACCAAAGACTAATGGCCAAAATAAGGCAGATGCTTAAAAACAACGAGTTCTCCGCGTGGGCAGCCGAAAAACTTGAAAAATACCGCCCATTCGACCTGCCAAAATACGATGAAGGGAAAACAATATGAACAATCTCTGGATACTGGCTCAAAACTCGACCGAGGAGGCGCCTTCGCGCATTACCTCGGAGCAGCCGACCACCGAGCAAGGCAAAGCAACGACAACCGCGCCCGACTCTAATGCTCCGCCAACCACACCACCAAGACAGACAATAACCAATCCGCTCAACTTTGTCCTGCTGGCTGTGATGTTTGTGGTAATGTATCTTCTGGTTTTCAGAGGACCCCGGCAAAAGCAACAACAACACAAGCAAATGGTACAATCGCTGGAAAAAAACGACAAGGTGCGAACGATCGGCGGGATTATCGGAACCGTGGTCGATATTAAGGGAGACGAGGTTACGCTGAAAGTTGACGAGTCGACCAATACAAAAATAAAAGTTGCCGCTTCAGCGATTGGCAAGAATTTGTCGAAAGATAAAGATAAATCATAATTTAGAGTTCAGAGTACCAGTGAAACAGGATGCAGTCCACAGGACACCTTACGGTGGATACCAGCTAATCAGGACATCAGGGAAGAATCGAGCCAACCTGGTACTCTTTTAGCCCTGCCACCTGTGGGCAGGGGCTGTCCCCGGCACAGGTCCGGGGGCTAATCGGCGTCACGGGCGCGGAAATGCCTTATTGCTGATAACCATTTACTACTTATTCGAGGAAAGTTATGGGCAAAAACCTGTTGCCGAAAATTATCTTGATCGTTGTTCTGGTAGCGGCCGCCGCCTGGACCTTATATCCTCCAAGTAAGACCTTAAAGCCCGGCATAGACCTGGCAGGCGGCACCAGCCTTATCTATGAAATTGACGCCGAGGGTCTCAAAGATGAGGAAACAAAGGATTTGGCTCAGAAGATGATAACCGTCCTGCGAAGACGAATCGACCCTGCCAACATCCAGAACCTCGTCTGGCGGCCACAGGGCAACACTCGCTTCGAGATACAAATGCCTCTGGCAAGCGCCGAAACCCGCACCAAACGCCAGCAATTCGAGCAAGCCCGTACGGAATTGTTGGACAAAAACGTAAATCCCGCCATGATTATCCGCTCACTGGAGAAGCCCTCTGAGGAGCGGGCAAAAGATTTCCAGCAGTTCGCCCAGAAGGACCCAAATCAATTAAAGGTTTTGCAGAGCCTGGCGACCGCCTACGACCAGCGCAAGGAGCTGCAGAATAAAAGAGAGCAGCTCGATCCCAACCTCAAAGCGACCGAAGAAAAACTGTCGTCAGCGGCGCTCGACCTGGCTCGCATAAAACAAAATGTGAATGATTGGGCCAAACTGAATGACCCAAACCTTCAAAAATCACTCAAGGAGTTTCTTGGCTCTGAAAGTAATCTGGAGCTGCTTACCGGCTACGTCAAGACTTACGCTCAGTGGGCCGAGGTGGTAAACCAGCTCCCGGACAAGTACGCTGAATTCGAGCAAGCCAAAAGGGACCTCGACAAGCTGAGCCTCACTCCCGAGCAGCTGGATTCCGTGCTGGAAATGCCCGCTAAGTCGGCGGAAAGGAAACAGCGGCTCGAAAAACTCAAAGCTGAATTCTCAGACCGGGCAGAAAAAACCAGCCAGGTAGTCGCGGCGTTTGACCAATACCGCCCATATAGAGGCAGACTTGACGACCCGGACGACCTTCGGCGAATGCTAAAAGGCGCCGGCATACTGGAATTCAGAATCCTGCCGACCACCGACCGAACCGAACTGACGCCCGACGAAATAAACTCTTTCATCGAGCTGCTCAAAACAAAGGGACCCAAGTACGCATCAGACGACAGATATGTGTGGTGCGAAATAGAAAGTGCCGACAGCTGGCGGATGCCCAATTCTATCGTTGCTCCATTCGGCGACAAGCACTATGTGCTGGCAAGTAGCAGGAAAGACGAAACCATGCTGCGCGGCCCCGAACAGGGACAGTGGAAGCTGGAAAAGGCCGCCCCCTCGACCGACAACATGGGCCGAAGAGCGATCGGCTTCAAACTGGATGACAGAGGCGGAAGACTGTTCGCCAACGTTACCGGAAAAAACATTGGTCGGCCGCTTTGCATATTGCTCGACAAGATTGCCATATCCGCTCCGGGCATCGAATCCCGGATACGCACCGAGGGCATCATAACTGGCAACTTCACTCAAACTGAAGTTCTTGATATGGTCAACAAGCTAAACGCCGGCTCTTTGCCCGCCCGACTTATCGAACAGCCCATTTCAATTAGAAGCATCGGTCCTTCCATCGGCGAAGACAACCGGAACCAGGGAATCCGAGCCGGCTTCATCGGCCTTATCCTGGTACTTGCCTGTATGGCTATCTATTATACGCTGGGCGGCTCAATCGCCGACGTGGCATTGCTTATGAACCTGCTGTTCACCCTGGCGGTAATGGCAGCACTGGGGGCGACTTTCACCTTGCCCGGAATCGCCGGCGCCATACTTACCATAGGCATGAGCGTTGACGCAAACGTCCTCATCTTCGAAAGAATCCGCGAAGAGCAGCAAAAAGGCACTGCGCTGCGGCTGGCGATAAAAAATGGCTACGAAAAAGCATTTAGCGCCATCTTTGACTCCAACTTAACCACAGTAATTTCAGCCGCGGTCCTTTACTGGGTCGGTTCAGAGGACATAAAAGGCTTTGCAATAGTTCTGATACTTGGTCTTGTCTCGAACCTGTTTACCGCCGTGTTCGCAACGCGAGTAATTTTTGACTGGCTGCTGGCCAAACGGCTGATTAAAGAACGCCTTATTATGCTGCAGCTTATACGCAGGCCGAATATAAACTGGATGAGATTTAGACCGGTTTTTTTCACCATATCCGCGGTACTGACCATCGGAGGATTGGTAATATTCTTTACCAGAAATGACGTAAAAAACAGTAAATATGATATCGAATTTACCGGCGGAACAATTGTTCAGATCAACCTCAAAGAGGCCGTCTCTTTATCCAGAGGTGACGTGGAGAATAAGATACGTCAAGTCGGCCTTAACCTGGGCAATTCTGCCCTTGCCGCGGCAAGCGTCTACAGCGTCGGAAAAACAGGCAAATCCTACGAAATAACCACAACCGCAACAAACAAGACTACTGCCACCGTCACTTTTACTGAATCCGGGCAGACTGGCCAACAGACGGTTCAAAGCGTAACCGCAGCAATTACCAAGGCTGAAGCCCAGTTTCCCCGCAGGCTAAGCAATCTGGTGGTGATGCAAACGACTCAAAACAGCGCGTCTTTTGTGGTATCGACCAGCCAGATAAGTCCTTCTTTAGTCAAGAACGTGCTGGCGTCGGCCTTTCCGAACGCCCAGGTCTCCGAACCGCAGATTGATGAGGTTGTCAATAATGGAGTAAAAACCGCCTTTGAAGGCGAATTGGAGATTCAGCGTAATCTTGAGCCCGAAATAACGTCAAAAGAGAAAATAACTAATGAGCTTGCCGATGCCGAACCCGAACTTGTCGACTTTCTGGGCGGGATCAAAATCCAATGCCGCATAGTAAAAGCTGCGACAGCGCAAGAGCTCGACCAGCGAATGGGCGATCTGCGATTCAAGCCCGACATGCAAAGCCTTGATTGGAGCGTTCGCTACAAAATCTTTGGCCCGGATATGAAAACGATGGACCCAAACCAGCAGGTTAGCTCCTTCGTTTACGTCAGTGCCCAGCCCGAGGCTGGTCTGCGGGAGCTGACCGAGGATGAATGGACGCGCTTTGTTGAGAACGAAACAGCCAAGGTCCTGGCGGGAACCACACTGGAAACCTCTCTGCCGCGGGTGACCCAGATAAGCCCCTCCGTGGGAGCCGAAGCAAGAACGCGGGCGGTAATTGCCATCGTGCTGTCACTGTTGGCGCTTCTTGCCTATATATGGTTCAGATTCGGCAACCTGCGTTACGGGTTAGGCGCGGTCGTAACGCTTTTCCACGATACCTGCGTGACCNNGGAGATTTCAAAATTAATTTGGCAATGATAGCCGCCTTTTTAACGCTGCTTGGATATTCGATCAATGACACAATAGTTATTTATGATCGCATTCGTGAGAACCGCCGCAAAGGCATTGTCCTGACGCCGCAGATAATCAACGACAGCATCAACGACACTTTATCCAGGACGCTGCTGACAGGAACCACCACGATCATTGTTGTGTTCATAATGTACGTTTTTGGCGGCCAGGGACTGCGAGGCTTTAACTTTGCTATGCTCTTTGGCATCATCGAAGGAACATATTCTTCAATCGCAATCTCCGCGCCCATACTGCTGCTCGGCGCTAAAGTCCGCTACGATAAGAGCAAGTAGCGATGGACCCCGCGTCGCCACTGTCTGTCGAGAAAAAAGACTCAGGCAACAGAAAAATGGACAAGGACTTCAAGATAGGAATGCTTTTGGGGCTGATACTGGCGATGGCTGGGATATTATGGCTGTCCACACGCCCCAGCCTGACACCGCCCGACTTCGGTGAGCTCAGCCGNNGCCGCAGGATTGCCGGACTCTCACAATTTCGCCGCTTTGCAGGGGCCGGGCGGTTCACCGGAGAAATTCGCGGATATCGAGCCAATCGCAGAAAGCTCAGGCAAAACTCAATCAGCCACAACCGCCGGGCGAACTACGGCGCCAGATTTTGGCGTACACAAACAGCCTGAGAATATAACAACGCAGAGATTCCACATTGTGTGCAAGGACGAGACTCTCTCTGCCATTTCTTACAGGTATTACGGCTCAGAGAACAACTGGCAAAAAATCTTCCAAGCCAACCGTGCCCAGCTTAAAGATCCCAATAGAATCACGCCGGGCACAAAGCTAATCATTCCAGACTGAACACCTCCCCCCTCCCTTACGGTCGTGGCTCTGCTTGAAGTATACGGTCGTGGCTCTGCTTGAAGTATACGGTCGTGGCTCTGCTTTGAAGAATCTGGTGACTTGTGTTAGATGGACCCCGCGGCGTCGCTATCAACCAGCCAGGTGACCTTATCAAGGATAGGCCAAAGGACATGGATAGGATAACGAACATCGTCCGGGTCGCTGGTCAGAACCTCTTTCAAAATACGGGCTTTTTCCTTGCCGGAAACCAGCACAACCAAGTGGCCGGCAGCACAAAGAACCGGACGGGTCAGGGTTACCCTATTAAGTTTCTCATCCAGAAAGTAAACCACAGATGCCAGGTTCTCCGTGTCGAAGGGCACATAAGAATCAGGAAACAGCGAGCCGGTATGTCCCTCAACGCCCATACCCAGCACAATCAAATCAAACTCCGGGAGCTGGGTTTCTTTTAGGCCGAAAACCTCTCGAATTGTATCTTCGTAACAGCGGGCCGCTTCTCTAATATC
>JAFNGF010000224.1:0-8369 GCA_017885385.1 Planctomycetota bacterium | reverse complement strand
CGAATCGAGCGGTACGTACCGCTCATCAACCCAGAACAACTGTATTTTGTGCCAGGGCAGGTGCTTGGCCTTCGGCACTTCGGCCAGAAGCTCAAAGAAACGCCTCGGGGTATGGCCGCCGGATACGGCGACATAAAAGGTATCTTTTGCTGTTATTGCCTTCTGTGCGTCGGCAACAAAAAGCTCAACAGTCCTGTACGCAAGGTCCTCAGCGTCGGCGGCAACCTTGAGATTCGGCTTGTAATTAGCAGTAGTTGCCATCATTTATCCGGGCTTGTGTTTGGAATTTCGATTCCTGCTCTGGAGGACTATTATCCACTCTGCAGGACTCGTTAGCAAGAAAAAAACCTTGAAAAATGCCGTACACAGGATAGTGAATCCGTTGAGTCTGTGCTTAAATGACCTCATCGATTTCCCATGAAAACGCCTTTATTCCTACCGAAGCCAGATTCTCCCTGATCTTACGGACATTTTGCATAAGTTTTTTAGCGTTGCCCTCGTCGGTAACGACAAATGTGCCGTAGTTTACGCCGGGCCAGACCTCGGTATTTAGATGCGGCTCACTAAGCCGGCCTCTACCCAAGATGTCGGGGAATTTCGTGTAGCAATCGATCCCAGCCGACTGCATCGCCTCGTTCACCTCTGCGTCTATCGCCACATTGTGTACAATCAGAACAGCTTTCATAATTATGCTCTCGCAGCACCAGGCTTAAAACCTTCGAACAAGCTATAAAGAGTGGGCATTAAAATCAGCGTTACAAGTGTGCTCAGCGTCATTCCGCCGATACTGGTTATGGCAAACGGCCCCCAAATTTCTGAGCCTTCGCCGTGCAAAAATAGAAGCGGCGCCAAACCCAATATCGTGGTAAGAGTAGTGCTCAGTATCGGCCGCAACCTGCTTCGCCCGCCCTCAATGATCGCGCTGTAGACATCGCATCCCCGCCGGCGAAGAATCCCTATGTAGCTGATAAGCACGATGCCGTTGTTGACCGCAAGCCCAACCAGCAGAATCAGCGCAATAAAGGTTATGATACTCATTGCTATACCGGTAACCGCCAAAGCGATGACCACACCCACGATGGCAAAAGGAACCGACAGGAATATGATAAATGGGTCTCTAAACGACTCAAATTGAGACGCCATCACCATGTATACCAATACCATTCCCAGACCTGCGGCGATAAGCAGCAGCCTGAATGCTTCTTTTCTTTCTTTTTCCGCCCCGGCTATTTTGTAAGTAAAGCCCAGCGGCGCCGCAATCTTATCAATCGCCTTTCGAACATCTTTTACCACTGAGCCGAGGTCTCTGCCGCTGACGCTGCCGGAAACCGTAATGTAGGNNTGTAGCGGGCCTGGTCCTTTCGCTCGACCTTTGTCGGGCCGACGCCCTGCTCAATTCGCGCGATATTGGCCAGGCTAACCTGGCCCCCGCCCGGTATGCCGATGAACACGTCTCGCAAATCCTCGATTTTCTCCCGGTCCTCTGCTCGCAGCCGAACTCTCACATCATATTCATTCCCTCGCTCGCGATACCTCGTTGCGGTGCTGCCGGCAAAATATGTCTCTATGGTTTTACCGATGGTTCTTATATCAAGCCCCAATTTAGAGGCTTTCTCGCGGTCAACGACAACTTTGACCTCCGGCTTTTCTTCCTTTCTGCTGACTTGAATATCCTGCACGCCTTTAACGCCGGCTATGGCTGACTGAACCGCCTCCGCATATCGCCTGGCACTATCCATGTCGTGGCCGTAAAGTTCGACAGCTAATTCTCCGCCGGCGCCGAAGACCATTGCCGACATCGGGTCCTCGGCGCTATAGCGAATAACCGTCCCCGGAAGTCGGTCGGTAATCTTGCGAAGCCGGGCTATTATTTCATTCGGCGAAACGTCCCGCTGCTCTTTGGGCTTCAGGCTGAGAAACAATATGCCCTTGTAGGTTTCTTCCTCTGTAGCAAAATGCGAGCTTGCCCCGCCATAAACACCCCAACGTACGAAACTATCCCGTCTCTCAGGAACATTATTCTCCACTATTGATTGCAGCTGCTGGGCTACGACACCGGTACGCTCAAAGCGTGTGCCGATCGGCAGCTCATAGTCAGCCGATACTCGATTTTGGTCCTCCTCAGGGAGAAATTCGGTGCCGACAAAACTAACAAGCCCAAGGCTCCAGACAAATAACACCGCACAGCAAATGAGGACTGTTTTACGATTATTCAACGACCAGGCCAGGAGCCTAACGTAAAGGTCCTCCATCGCCGTTAAGACTGTTTCGCCCCAACGGTAAAAGACGCCCAGTCTTGACTTTGACGGCTTCGGATTGCCAACTACAAGAAATCTGGAACACAGCATTGGCACAAGCATAATAGCTGTAAAAAGCGACGCCACCAAAGCCATTACGACAATCGTCGCAAATTGTCCGAAAATAATCTTGGTAATACCGCCCATAAAAACGATCGGTGCAAATATCGCGATGGTCGTTAGGGTCGAAGCCATCACAGCCACTCCCACCTCATTTGAGCCGTGAATCGCACTTTCTTTGAGCCTCTCACCCTTTTGGCGGTGACGATGAATGTTATCGACGATGACAATGGCGTTATCGACAACTTCTCCTACCGCGACGGCCAGGCTGGCAAGACTTGTCGTATTGATTGTATAGCCGGCCAGGTACATTAGAAAGAAGGTTATTATCAATGAGATGGGAATAGCCGTGGCAACAATGATGCTTGCCCGCACGCTGCGCAGGAAAAATAGCACTACCAAAATAACGAAAATTATTGCCCAGAATACGTTGTCGCGCAGNNCCGCCCGGGCCACTTCCACCGTATTTTCGCCGCTCTGCTTTTGGATAAATACAGCCAGTGCCTTTTTGCGATTCATGCGCACGTCATAAGTACGTTCCTTGAAAAAGTCCCTCACATCGGCAACGTCTTTCAGCTTTATCGCTATGCCGTTACGGCGGGCAATAACAACCTCGCCGACCTCCTGCGGATTTGAGAACTCCTCAGGCGTGCGCAACAAATAGTCCTTGTAGCCGGTTTTTATATTGCCGCCCGGAATACTGAGGTTCTGTGCTGCAAGAGCCGCGCTTAGCTGTGTAACCGACAAGTCCAAGGCTGCAAGTTTTTCATGGTCTACATCAATCCGAATCTGTCGCTCCAGGCCGCCGCCCGCCGTAGCCGAGGCAACGCCTTTGACGCGCTTGATAGGGTCGACTATTTCATCATCAACTATATCCTCCAGATTGGGATAGCTGTCTTCAGCGGTAATGGCGATAATTACGATCGGCATCATCGAAAGGTCAAACTTGAAAATAATCGGATTCTCCGCCTCCTCAGGCAGCCGGTCCCTGATTAGATCGATCTTTTCGCGGACATCGTTGACGCTCTCATCTATTTTCTCGCCCCAGTTGAATTTCAACGTTACCGACGACAATCCCTCCTTTGAAACCGAGATCACCTCATCGACGCCGGAAATGGTGCTGAGAGTATCCTCCATCGGCTCGGTAATCAGCGTCTCTATCTCTTCGGGTCCCGCCCCCTCGTAGGCTGTAATAACCGAGACAGCCGGTATCTCTAATTCGGGCATCAAATCCAATCCCAGCTTGGGCAAAGACGTCACCCCCAAAACTATAGCTGCCACAAATATCATCAGGGTCGTGACGGGCCTGTTTACCGATAGCTCAGCAAGCTTCATTTTATGTCCTCTATCCGCACAACTTCGACACCAATCCCATCGGCCAAAAAGTTCATCCCGTTGACCACGAGCGTCTCGCCCGGCTTTAATCCATCGGTTATCTCGCATTTGGCGGCTTCGGTTATGCCGAGGGTCACAAAACGCTTGTGGGCAATCCCACCTTCCGCCACATACACGTAGTAGCGGTCAACTTTGCCGCCGAGAATGACGTCGCGCGGGATGACCACGACATTATCTTTGCGCTCGGTTGTTAAAGCTACTCGTGCGAACATGCCGGGTTTAAGCAGCAGCTCTTGGTTCTTAAGACGTATCTCAACCTGTATTGTGTGGGTTTGCTCATCGAGAGCAGGATGAACCGAATATACCTGCACGTCGAATACCTTGTCGGGCACCGCATCAACCCTGATTTCGCAAGGCGTCCCAACAGCAACTTCTCCGGCGTGCTTTTCCGCCACAGCGACAATTATTTTTACGGTTTTCATATCGGCCACTCTGACGATAGGGTCGCCCGGCCTGACAAGATTGCCTCGGTCGATGTATTTCTTAGTAACCGTGCCGTCGATCGGCGAGGTAATTGTCGACTCCCGCAAATCTACTTGAGCAAGCTCCAGAGCAGCTTTGGCTGAATCCAATCTCGCTGCTGCCAGCTCCGCGGCAGTTGCCGCCTTATCCTTACTCTGCTCGGTAACTGAGCCAGCTTCGTACAAGGCGACTATTCGCTTCTTTTCTCGCTCGGCATCCGCCAGCTCGATTCCAGCAGCCTTCACAGCGGCGCTGGCCGAGGCCACCTGCGCCAGGTACATGTCGTGGTCTATAACCGCCAGCTGCTGGCCCTTGGTGACGGTCAAGCCTTCTTCAACCGGAACCGAATTGCCGCCGGCCCCCTCCGACCCGGTCGGGCGGACCGCCTGCAGTGATTCGATCCTGCCGGAAACCTTCGACTTTATGTCTACAACTTCGTTTGCTTCCATCCAGCTGGTCAGCTTGATTGTATTTCTTATTGAGCCGGTGCTTACTTTTTGCACCTCGACCGGAACCACCCTTTGCTCAGCTTTAACCTCGGCCGGCTTGTGGTTATATCCGAACCACAAGGTTACAAATACCACTGCAAACGCGGTTATCCAGAATATAACCCTTCTACCCGTCTTCATCTTTCTTCTCCTGGGTTTTCCGGACCCCGCAATAAATTGCGAGGCTAAATATATCACTTAACCATCGTCAAAGTGCCCATCGCTTTTTGAAGGTCCAATTTCGCGATCACGTGCGAATAAATCGCCTGGTAGTAATTCGCCTGGGCGGTCGTCAGAGCAGCCTGGGCATCAATCATTTCAACCTGCGTGTTAGTCCCCTCTCTGTAGCCAACTTCTGCAAGCCGCAGACCCTCCCTTGCCCTGGTAAGATTCAGCCGCTGCGATTCAACGAACTCGGCGGCATTCTCGATGCTTAGCTGCGACTTGGTCAGCTCGAATAAGGCGGTCTCTTCAGCGTCCACCAAACCTATTTGCGCCTGCTTAAGTCTCGCCTTCTGCGAAACTATTTGGCCCTCACGCGAAAAACCGTCAAAAATGGGTAAGGTCGCTGTAAGGCCGGCTTGCCAGGCGTGGCCCCATTCAATCAGCATCATGGTGTGCGGATCAGGTTTCGACCACGTGTTGCTGTAATAGCCGCTGATAACCGGTAAATATCGGCTGCGAGCGATCTTAAGCTGCTCCCTTTGCACTCTTATATCGAACTCCTTGCCGAGCAGATCGGGCCGATTCCGATACGCTGCTTCAACAGCTTGCTCCATCGCCACCTTGGAAGGAACATAAGTCAGCTCGTCCGAGAGAACAAAGTCGCTATCCTGTGAAACGCCCATCGTCTTAATCAGCATGGCTTTTGAAATGTTGATCGCGTTTTTGTTCTGTATCAGCTCAGCCTGGAAATTCGATAGTTCCACCTCCGCCCGCAGGACGTCGAAATCCGAAGCGATTCCGCCCTGGCGTTTCTGCTTGACACTGTCGAGATGCGCCTTAGCTGAGCGAACCGTATCTGTGCTTATTTCCACCAGGTGCTGACTGAGCAAAACATCATAATAGGCGTGCTCGGCTGCATAAACCACGTCCTGGACAGCCGCTCGCACCGTCTCGTCGGTAAGCAGCGAAAACAGCTTCGCGGAATTGAGCCGGGCAGCTATCGAGCCGCCGGCAAAAATCGGCTGCGTAACCATAAGACCGGTCGAGTAATTATCTACGTCGCCAAACTGTATCTTCTCCTTGCCGGCTGGTGTATCGATCTCAAAAGATGTCACTTCATCAAGCCGCCTGTACTCACCCGTAAGACCCACGCCGGGCAGAATGGCCGAATAGGATTTCAGGCGTTCTCCGCGGGCGATTTCTCTCTCCTGCGTGGTGCGCTGCAGCGATTTATTGTTGGCCAGCGCCAACTTCAAGCAGTCTTGGACACTTAGCTTGCCGCTAATGACCGGCTGGGCCTGCTCCTGGCGTTCTTTGCGACTCATCCATTGCCGATATGCAGTCTCTCTCGATAAACCAGCCTGCTCATAGAACTGTTCGCTGCCGACACATCCGGCCAGCATCGAAGTCATCAACGCAGCTAAGGCAAACCGAACTGTTTTCCGTCTCGTCCTATTCATATTCTTTAGCCCTCTGTCTTCTGTACTCTGTCCTCTTTTTGCTCTGCACAAGCACGAATACCGGCGGCGGAGAACTTGACGATGTGTCTGATCACCTCAGCTAACTCGAACTTTGGCATTTCCGGATAATTGCTCTGTTCGAGCATAGTCTCGGCACAAATTGTATGCACTAATTGCCCCACAACAGACAGTATCGCCAGGCGGGCATTTACCTCGCTCAGCCCAGGACATATCTTAATAAGAGCCTGCTGCAGAGCCGTCATAACGGGAATAATCATCTCCTCAAGGAAGATGTTTTGGGGCAGGTGACGGTCGACCATTTCCCGTGCCATCAGTTTGATGAACCGTCCTCCTGTGTGCTTATCTACAAGCGGCTCTACAAACGCATCGGCATAGGAGGCAAGCAGCTCCTCCAGGCTGGGCTCGCCGCCTTCCTTAGACATTACCCTGTCGATACTGGCAATACGCGCCTGGCGCATAAGATTGAAATGCCGACGCCACACCTCAAGGTACAGTTTCTCTTTGCCCCCGAAATAATAGTTTACAGATGCAATGTTGCAGCCGGCAGCGGCGGCGATGTCGCGAACGCTTGTGCCCTCGAAGCCGTGCTCGCAGAAAAGCCCTTCTGCCGCGTCAAGTAATCGCTCCTGTACGGGTTTATCAGAACTACTTCCTATTGTGTTATCACTCAACACATCCATACCAAAATCCCCAAACGTCCGTTTCATACGAAAGTTTAAAACGATTGTTTGAAGAAATCAAGTAACTTTCAAATTTTTGCAGATTCCCACGTATCAATACTGAAAAACCTGAATTTTGTATGCAGACCCAATCTGATGGTGTGCCACTCTGTTCCCACTAAACAGCCCAAAAGCAGCGCGAATGGATCGCCGCCGCCGGGCAAATACCACAGAAAGCAACTTGCACTGCCGCTATTTCGAGAGACCGGCGCACACAAGTCTGCAGCCAACATTGGCACAAAGTTGAGCAGGGCCTTGACCAGCAGAGGCAGGAAGCTATAATAAACTAAGGTCGCTGGGGGTGGCTTGCCTGAATTCGACAAGCTCGGTCGAGCCCAGGCAGGCCTGAGAAAAAACCCTTTGAACCTGATCAGGACAATCGCCCCCCTGCTTTCTCGGGAAAGCAGGAAGGGGGCTGAATATGCCTGCGTAGGAAAGTGATTGATACTGCTGAAATCCAACAGTGAGCCTAAAAGCAAATCGCGTCCTACTCGGAAGCGATTTTTGTTATGAATAGGGAGTCATGCAAGATGACATCGCAGTTACAGGCCGCGCGAGCTGGAACGCTCACCAAACAGATCAAGTCTGTCGCTACAAGTGAAAACCTCGAAGCCTCGCTCGTCCGGGATGAAGTTGCGGCGGGTCGGCTTGTGATACCCGCAAACAAGCTGCATCTGAAAAGTAACCTTACGCCTATTGGGATAGGGCGGCTGCTCAGGACGAAGGTAAATGCAAATATCGGCACGAGCACTGTGCGGTCTTCGGTGGAAGCAGAGATCAAAAAAATGCAGGTCGCACTTGCCGCCGGCGCCGATACTATTATGGATTTGAGCACGGGCGGCAATCTCGACCAGATACGCCGGCGGTTATTGGCACAATGCCCCGTACCCTTTGGAACAGTGCCGATCTATCAGGTGATAGAAGACAGAAATGTTGAAGAGATTGACGGCAAAATAATCCTCGAGATTATTGAAAGACAGGCTAAACAGGGCGTAGACTTTTTCACTATTCACGCCGGCGTCCTGAAAGAGCACCTGCCGCTGCTCGAACATCGGGTCGCAGGCATCGTCAGCCGGGGCGGAGCGCTGCTTGCCAAGTGGATGCTTTATCACAACCGGCAAAATCCGCTGTACGAAATGTTTGACGACCTGTGTGACATCCTGCGCGAATACGATGTCTGTTTTTCTCTCGGCGACGGGCTTCGTCCGGGTGCAATCGCCGACGCCACCGACCAGGCACAGATTGCGGAGCTAAGAACGCTCGGCGAACTCACGCTTCGGGCGCAGGAAAAGGGCTGCCAGG
>JAFNGF010000223.1:13569-19540 GCA_017885385.1 Planctomycetota bacterium | reverse complement strand
TGATGGTCATCGGCTTTCTGGCCGCGGTGACTCTGATCAGGCGCCTCAGCCGGGACATCACGCCCAATCCGCAGCTCATAACCAACGCCGCCCTTTATTCGTTAATCACCGGTGTTGTGGGGGCTCGCCTATTCTACGTGGTGCATCATTTCGACCAGTTCCAGGGACAGGGCGCGATTTCACTTTTTGCCGTCTGGAAGGGCGGCCTGGAGCTTTTGGGCGGCGTAATCCCGGCCATCGTGGTCATCTTCCTTTATCTGCGGTATCACAAGCTGCCCGTCCGCCAGTATTTTGATATCCTGGCTATCGGCCTGATGCTGGCGCTTGTATTTGGCAGGATCGGCTGCTTTCTAAACGGCTGCTGCTTCGGCAAACCGGCGAACCTACCTTGGGCCGTGCGCTTTCCATACGGCTCATTCGCCTACCGCAGCCAGGTTGAGCCTGACCTGGACAGACACCGAGCACAGCCATACGTGGACTTGCCGCAGGATTTCTTCACCTACGGCTACAGCGGGAACGTTGCTGTGAGAATCCTCAACTCCTATGAAAAATTGACCAGCCGGCAGAAAGAAATGCTCAAGGAGACTGACAGGCAGCGCTCTCTGGCGGTTCACCCAACGCAGTTGTACGAGTCGGCAGGGGGCGCCGTTTTGTGCGTTGTACTTTATATTCTCTGGCGGCGGGCGCGAAATGCCCGGCAGGAGCGGCAGCCTCAATCGCAGCGTGAGGATGGCCCGGCTGCCGGCAGAATCCTCACCAGGCCCGGCTGTATATTCAGCTTGATGTTTGTGTTTTACGGCATATTGCGGTTCTTTATAGAATTGCTCCGCGATGACAATCCCTTTGAATTTGACGGCGTAACAATCTCGCAGATAATCAGCATCGGATTGATCCTGACCGGTGCTATTTTGATGGCAATCTTTCAAAAAGCCAAGTAAGGAGGACCCCCGAATAAGTTTGGGGGCTGAATATTCATCCGCCAGGCGTCTGGCGGATAAATCCTTTTCCTTTGCGTGCTCGGTTTGTCTCCTGCTGCCTCAAAAAGGAGTTTCTTTATCGCCATTTTTCATCGAGAGGTGATAAAACCGCCTCCAAGGTTGCAGCACTAATTATATCTTCGCCCACCGCAGGGATGCAAAACCTGCGGGCAGAATTTTTCGTGCTTACCCGTCGTAAGGAGGCAGCCAGGTCGCTTTCTCTGGCAAAAGCAGTCAAAGTTTTCTTTTGAACATTGCCCGAAATTCGTGATAGTATTATGGTGTAGACAGCCGTTGTTCGGCGGCACGCTTTGGTTAAAGAGCAGTAATATGGGCCTTTACGACAGAGATTACACGCAGGAAAACTATCGGTCGCAATTCTCCGGTGCACCGCAGATGAGGTTTGTCTCTGCCCAGCTCAGCCCGGTAGTCAAGTGGCTGCTGATTGTTAACGCAGCGGTGTTCCTCGCCACCTTCTTGATGCCTTCGGTCGAGTATTTCACTTTGCAGTGGTTTTCCGTCTACCCGACCAGCGTGGGAAGGTCTTTGCAACTGTGGCGGCTGATTACATACCAATTCCTGCACGGCAGTCCGTGGCACTTGTTTGTAAATATGCTGGCCTTATTCTTCTTCGGCCCTATGCTTGAGCGTTCCTGGGGCGGCAGAAAATTCCTGGCCTTTTACCTACTGTGCGGCATGACCGGCGGACTGGTGTATCCTCTGCTTGTTCTTGCAGGATGGCTGGACGCAGCTCCTCTTGTCGGCGCTTCGGGGTCGATTTTGGGAATGCTCGCCGCGGGAGCGATATTGTTTCCGAATCTGACCGTTTACGTGTGGGGCATTTTCCCTCTGCGGTTGGTGACTCTGGCGATAATTTTTGCCGGCATCAGCATTATCACGCTGTTACGTCCTGACCGATCCGCCAACGCTGGCGGTGAGGCGGCGCATCTTGCAGGTATGGTTACAGGAGCGACCTACGTGCTTTCGCAGTCCTGGCGAGCCAAGCTCAGATTGAAAATCCGCAGCGGAGGATGGGAGAAGAAAATGGCTGCCCAGCGAAAACTGCAGGTGGAAGTCGACCGCATTTTGCAGAAGGTGCACGACAGCGGCATCCAGAGCTTAACGGCACAGGAAAAAAGAGCCCTCAAAAAAGCTACCGAGGCTGAGCAAAGGCGACATAGGTTATAAAAACAAAACCCTGCAAAAATCCTGCAAGGCTCTGCGTTTCTCAATCAATCTGGCTGTTCTCAAGGCAAAAGTACCACATGCTTTTTGTCTTGTTCCAGGCCAAGCGTCAGTCCGGTCTCATCCAGAATGTCCGGCAGTTAAGTTAATCTTCCGGATTCCGAGTTTATTGAGCTACTGTCAAACACTTTAGCTGTTTTTGGTCGCGTATAAGCAGCTTGCCGTCGGCAAGTGCCAACGCTGCCCAGTTTTGAGTTGCACCTCCAACTCTTGAAGCTAGAGGGTCATCGCTTGATCCTGTTCCTCCTTCTTTAAGCAATTCTGCTGATGCAATCGGCTTAAAGTCTGAAGGATCAGGCTCAATAAGATACAACTTAGTGCTGCCATCGGTGCTGAGCAGCAACCCATCGGCGAGAATCGAGCCACCCTTATCAAATAACGGAGACCTCCCGGTTTTCCATTTAATCTGACCGTCAATACTCATACAAACCATGCCGTCTTTTCTTTCGTTGGTTGAATATTGAGCATAAAAATAGCCGTTATATAGAACCGGAGGCTGCGTATGCGCGCCAAAATCAGCATTTTTATAAAGTTCTGTAACGCCGTAGCTGCCATCTGCTTTCTTCTCAACTTTTATCATTGCCGCACCGGCTTGGTATCCACCTGTAATCAGCACTCTACCTTCACCGGCGTCCACCGCGCTGGGAACGGGTATCATGCACTGCCAGTTACTATAAGTCCAAAGGGTTTTTCCGCTGAGCGGGTCTATGCCGTGGACGGTAGCGCCGCCGCCACCGCCGCCGCCGCGTCCCATTCGCATAGAGGCGGATATCATAACAACATGGTCTTGTCCGCTAACTTTTACTATTGCCGGACTTACGTATCCGACAGCACCAAGAGACGGCGTTGTCCATTTAACATTGCCTGTTAGCTTTTCATAAGCAACCACACCTGCCTGTGGCGCCTGTGAAGCCAAAATAAGCAAATCGCCGTAAATCAGAGGATTCTGTGTTATTGCCCATGTCGGCACTCGATCACCGCCGAAGTCCTTCCAAACGTTCTTATTCCAGACGGGCTTGTGTGTGTTTATGCTTATGCAATATGAGTCGCCATAGGGACCGCACGAATAAACGTTATTGCCGTCTACAGTCGGTACGCTTCGCGAGCCAGGAAACTGAACAGATCCAGGAGCATTATAAGCAAAATTCCAGAGTTCTTTACCATTGGAAAGGTCTAAACAACGAAGATTATCGCCTACCTTATCGTCCCTGTCGAGTAAATAGACTTTACCGGCAGTGACAACAGGTCCGCCAAAACCTCTGCCAACAGTAACAGTCCATAGAACTTCTGGCCCATTCTCAGGCCAGGAGCGTAAAATACCTTTCTGGGCTGATATACTATTTCTGTTGGGCCCAAGATACTGTGGCCAATCCGCGGCAAAGGCACTGGTTACGCATGATAAGACTATCACCGATATACACTTTACACTGGCTTTCATTGGTATTGCTCTTTTTCAATTGAAGAATAAATATTGTCTTAGTCCCACTCGAATCTCAGAGTCCCTTCGGTCAGGTCTTTCAATCGCTGCTTTACGTTCTCAGCCTTAAATTCTTTGTCCTTCCACTTGTTAATCTCAACTTTACTCTCTTTGACCCGGTTTTTCAGCTCCTCCAGCCACTTCAGCAGCCTTTCGTACATGATCTCCTTTCGTTTTACGATCAGGTCAAATCTCCTGCTGACTACGTCCTCCAGGCCGGCGGCAAGCTCTTTCTTCTGGCTGTCGCTTTTGGCAGCCTTAATTTCCCTGAGCAGCTCACCTTGCCTTTGCCTCAGCTCCAAATCTTCTTTAAGGACTCGAGCGAATTCCGGGTCTCTCTTTTCCTCCTCAAAAATGTGCCAATATCTATCGCGGAGGAGGTTATATTTTTTCAGATAAAGTTCAGGCTCTTTCTCTTTGAGTCTAGCCAGCTCTTCCGCTTCCTTGCTGTAGTTTTTTTCCAGCCATCCGACGAACTCGGCGCGCCTTTTGCGCCAGAAGTTCTCCATACGTTCCTTCATTATCTTACCGAATTCTTCACCGCCCTGTCTTCTAAGCTCGACCTTGAACTTTTCGGCGTCTTTCTCGCGCAGCTCGGCCAGCTCTTTTGCCTTTGCCGGGTCGCGTTCTTTTAGGCCCTTCATAATCTGATCGATTTCCTCATCTGTCAGCTCAAATTCTGGAGGTCCTCTTCTTGGGCCTTTTTGATCACCCGCCGGCGGCGGTGCAAATTCCGGCGGTCCTCTTCCCGGCCCTTTTTGTTCCCCCTCAGCCCAGACGTCTTGTTGTTTTTCTTTGCTTTTGTCTTCGGCTGAGCACGGCAAGGCAACGATGCTTGCCAGTGCTGCCACTGCAAAAGCTAAAAAGATTGCGCGGTGTACATTCATTTCTCTTATCCCTCCCAGAAATTGCTATTAATTGCTATCAGTTGCATCTCCAGCTCTGCTACAGCCCTTTCGCCATTACCGTGGCGCTCGCCCAATTCCAAAGTGAGGACCTCGTCTTCAACTTGTTGGATTTCAGCGGTCAAGGTAGCCAGCTCGGCATCGGCGGTGGTAATATCGTCGGTGTCCCAGATTGCTCTGGGAATTATCGAGGCATACACCGTCTTACCGGCGTCTTCACGGCCTTTTAGAAGGAATCGCGTGCCGATAGCGGCTACGACTATAATGGCTGCCGCGACGGCTACCCTGTAAGCTATGCTTCTAAAATTCCATGCTGGTTTCCGTGCTGCCAGAGCTTCTTCGATTTGCCATTTGATGTCGGCTATAAGCAGCTCGTCAGGCTCCGGCGCGGGGTTCTCGCGCAGGATTTGCTCGGCTTTGAGCATGTCCTCGACCGCGATGGCAGCCTGTTCGGGCGCCAAGAATTGCTCGAACAACTCTTTAAGATTCTCCTGGTTTTGGCCATTCATAGGATTTTTACTCCATCAGCTCTCGCAGTCTTTTTAGCCCGCGATGGAGCTTGGATAGTGTGGTTCCGATAGGCTCAGACCGAATTTTTGCCATCTCCTTAAAGCTCAATTGCGAATAAAACCGCAACATTATCANNCTCGGCTCCGTGATTTCCGATTCAAGCTGTATCTTTCGGGCATCGAGCAGCTTCATCCGCCGGTGCTTGCCCCTGAGGTAGTCGTGAAAGATATTGGATGCTATCCTGAACAACCAGCCCTCAAAGGAGCCGCCCTTATACGAGCTGAATTTCTCGGTCAACTTGACAAATAGCTCGCTCAGAAGGTCATCGCTGACGCCCCTATTGCCTGTGAGACGGTAAAAATAACCGTAACAACGGCTGGCATATATATCGACTATCTGAGCCAGACACTGGCTATCGCCGTTCTTGTAGCCGACTATTATTTGCGTCAGCTCATCGCTTTCTACCATTTTTAACCGATTCTCAGCAGAATGACAGACGGCCTTCGGGATTGGTTTATTGCAAAAATAACAAGGAAAATCAGTCTGCATTACTATTCGTCAGCCCAGTTTAACTCCGCTTTTCAGGCTGCCACAACTTGTCTGGGCGTCCTTATATAATTATTTGCCTCTGGGACTTTGCCGAGGGCGTTAGGCGTGCGGTTTCACCTTGTGCCGTGCTAAGGTCCGTTTTCTTCATCGTCTTCGTCCGTCAACCTCCAGCGGTCGGACTCGTCAATGTCTTCAATCTCTCGCTCCATGTATTTGAACAGCTTATCCTGAATCGGTGCGAGTTTTCCGTACCACTTGAGCATCTGCTGATAGCTGGCCACCAGCATATCCAGACGGATTAGCTGCCA
>JAFNGF010000223.1:0-13523 GCA_017885385.1 Planctomycetota bacterium | reverse complement strand
TACTGTTCGTATCTTTCGGGCAAGAAATTTTCCCGTTTACTTCTGGACATCACTATATTACCATATACTGCCAAGTCTTAAAAGCGTTCGGCAATAAGGATTGTAACCGATTTGTTGGAGATATGAATGGGAAAACCAAGACGCAGACGCAAGATTGGCAGCAAAAAAAGACACACGAAATGGAAAATACGCCATAAAATAAGCGGATGATTGGCTACGCAGCGAGCGTATCGAGTATTGTGCAGGATACCCGCGATACGATATACGCGGCACAGTAGATGGAACATTTCAAGGTAATTTTTCAGCCGGACGGCAGGCAGGTTTGTGTTCGTCCGGATGATACGCTTTTGCAGGCGGCTAGCCAGGCCGGCATAATCCTGAACACAGTCTGCGGCGGCAAGGGCATCTGCGGAAAGTGTGCCGTAGAACTCCCGCCGCACCGCCGCCCAGTGCTGGCCTGCCAGTACCGAGTTCAGCACGATCTTATCGTAACCGTTCCCGCCGATTCCAGATTTTTCGAGCAGAGAATCCTCACCGAAGGCATCAAGGGCCGCACGCAAATCCTACCCGATGTATGCAAGAAATATCGCAAAGGTGATTCCACAGCCGCCGTGTTCGGCATGGCAGTCGACATCGGTACAACTACGGTTGTTGCCAAGCTGATCGACATTACAACCGGGCAGTGCCTGGCGACACAAGCGACGCTAAATCCCCAGAGCCGATTCGGCGACGACGTCATCAGCAGAATAAGCTACGCCCAAACCGACGAAAAATTAGCGCAGCTTCACACGGCGATAATAGACTCCATAAATCAGTTAATTGGCCGGCTCTGCAGCCAGGCTTCGATTGACGCAAACCGCATATACGAGGTCTGTCTTGTCGGCAATACCACGATGAATCATATTTTCCTTAAATTGCCGGTTGTGCAGCTTGGCCAGGCCCCCTATAGGGCGTTTTCTCTGGATGCGCACGATGTGCCCGCGGACCGGCTGGGTTTGCAGATAAACCCCGCGGCCAATATCCATACGGTCGAGAACATCGCTGGTTTTGTAGGCTCAGATACAACCGCAGGTGCCCTTGCCGTCGATATAGATTCCGCTAAGGACGTAACCCTGTTTGTCGACATCGGCACAAACGGCGAGCTTGTGCTTAATACAAACAGCCGTCTCTATGCGGCAAGCTGCGCGGCCGGCCCAGCCTTCGAAGGCGCCCGCATAAGCTGCGGCAGCAGGGCGGTGGAAGGAGCCATCGAAGGCGTCGTCCTGAGCGAAGATGACATAGACCTGACCGTGATAGGAAGCGACGCCCCACGCTCGATATGCGGCAGCGGCTTAGTCGATGCCGTCGCCGTACTTTTGGATTTGGGCATCGTTGACGCAACCGGGCGGTTTGTCGAGCCGAGTACGCTAAAAGACAAACTCTCGTCGGCAATTGCTGCCCGCATCATTGAGCAGGACGGCCAGTTGGCATTTTGCCTCACCAGAGCCGCGAACGTAAGGGAGCGGCCAGTTGTCCTGACGCAAAAAGACATCCGCGAAGTTCAACTGGCAAAAGGTGCCATTCGCACGGGCATAAAAATGTTGCAGGAAAAGCTCGGCCTGAGAGATGCCGACATAAAGCAGGTTCTTTTAGCGGGTGCCTTTGGCAATTACATTCGCCCGCAAAGTGCTGTGCGGATCGGCCTATTGCCGGATGTGCCGCTTGAGCGTATTCATTTTGTTGGCAACGCCGCCGTCGCAGGCGCCCAGATGTTACTTATCTCGCGGCTTTGCCGAGCGAAAGCAAAGGAATTAGCCCGCAAAATTGAGTATGTAGAAATTGCCCATGAGCCGGACTTCCAGGCGGTTTTTGCCGATTCAATGTCGTTCTAAGACACGGACGTACACGGACTTTTTGGACACGGACTGACACGGAAAAAATAAGGAGTTTCTCAGACACGGATTTCACCGACGGTGTCCCTTCGAAAAGCTCAGGGCAACCTCTGAGTGCAATTGAAGGATCTATCACGGATTTTGTTTCCGTTAGCCGTCGCCGGAACGGCGACGCCATAATCAGCCACAGATTTGAACAGGTTCTCCATTGCGCCAAAATGCCATGTTGCTAAGATTGAGCGCAAATCGAGACATGTGTGCCACGAGCGTGAAAAAGCCGGCTGAAGCGAAATATTTACGCATCCTGTGTGGGGCGTTTCTTTTTGGCTCTCGTGTTTCTGCTCGCGGCAATCTTATGCTGCGAACTAGTTCCACGACCGTACCGGGCAAGTTGCGCAGATGTCAGTGGCTTGTCCGTTGTACAGTTGCCGTTATGGCTTATGCGATAACCAATTTTCTCGAATCGGCGGGTTCTATCAAGTCATTTGTTTGATGGGATTCACAAGTGGATTCTGCTTCCAATTGAAGGTGGTAATCCTTAGAATGATAGGCTGAGACTGATGATGGATTTGAAGATATCAGGAGAAAGAAATGAGATTTCCTGAAATTCCTACAGACAACCTGTACAAATTCATGGCCTTATCTGGCGTTGCAATCCTGGTTTTGTCTTTGACTCCGTTCTATCATGCCCACAGGTTATACTTAGAGTCCCTACGTTTGAGCGGGGACATAAGAATACTTGGCATTCAGATTGAATGGCAATCTATGGATATGGATCAAGTACTGCAACAAACGAACACCCTGAAGCAAGAAACCGGCACACTGGCCCAACAAACCGGCACGCTGAAAAAACAAGTTGATGAACTAAGGGAAACAACGCCTTCAGAAACTGCAGCAGACCTGGACACAAAAAGGCGTTTAGGAGAGGTGAGGAAGGAAACAGCGAACAAGGTGGAAGACATTGAAAAGGAATTGGATACACTCATCGAGAGTCGACTTCAGCTTGAAGAATCACAACATAGGCTTGAAGAATCACAACGTAAACAGGAAGTCACCTTGATACAGCACAAGACAAAAATCGAGGAACACAGATATCTTGCGCGACTAATAGGTGTAGAGCTGTTATTAGGTGGGTTGGGATCATTGTCGGGCGTTGTTCTAGCAACCAAAGGGTTTAGGCTTTGGCACCTTAAACTTCAAGTTCACCAGGACAGGATAATTCAAATGAAGGCGAAGGCCGAAGATGCCCAACATAACGGTGATGCGCATCCCTCTTAACATCTTGGTCTGCTGGTGTGATGGATTTTTTGCGACGGGTCATCGCAGAGAATTCATAGCCTGGTCAGTCAGGTAGGGTATCGTGCGTATACCACAATCAAATTTCATTTGCCTGGGTTGTGCGCGGCGGGGCTTGCCTCGGCATCGCTGGTTCGGGGACTCAGATTGTGGAGATAGACCAGCAGCGCGGCAAGGATCATCAAATTGAAGCAGACGGCAATTACGAACGTCGGATACCAGTCCCGCAAGGTATGTGCGGTTCCTTTGGTCGTTACCCTCACGAAGTATCTGCCATCGTAGACCGATTTGAATTTCGGGATATTGGCCTTTTCCCAGTCATCGGCAGGGGCCTCTGTAAACTGTCTATTGCCATCATCAAGTGTAATCGTGGCTACTTCTGGGTCGGATAGGCGGCTGAACTCCTCTTTCGTCAAGACCTCAGCCTCATAGTGCTGGAGCTGTAGGTTGCGGTTTTGGCTATCATAGAGCCAAAACTGGTTAAAGAACCATTGCCAGAATAGCGACGTCAGCAGAACCACATTGAAGACTACTGCCAAATACAGCGGAAAAACGGCTCGTTGTTTCTCAGTCATAATTACACTCCATTGACGGCCAGCCAAAACTCAAGGAAATCTAACGGTCTTTGAACAGACTGCCACTTTGAAGCAGAAAAAACGTTTGATGATGGCCCATACGGCCAATACAAAAATAGCCCAGAGCAGGCTGTAAAAGACCAAAGTTAGAAGTTGCAGCCACAGGGGCGAGTATTCACTGATGCCGGTTGCGCCCAAAAGTGTCAGCAGCGGTACGGCAAGTATAGCGGCCAAAATATGACACACCTGGGCAAACAGGTCGGCCACCCGCGCGTTGTAGTTGAACCAGTAATACGGAAGCAAAAGCAGCGTTAAAAAGAAATGCACCGGCACGAAGACAATCACAAATATCAGTTTCTTAGCCGTTTGTCATGCTCCTAATGAAGCAAAAGTAATCTTGTGCCACGCCAGCATCTATTATATCCACAAACCCAACAGATGCCTGTATAGAATACTGTCTAATCTGCGGTTTCAATCAAAAGTGCTGATAGCGCCAAACAAAAATCGAAATTTTTCAAATTTTTTTAACTCCTTTACAGCCTGGCGCTTACGCTTCCGGCTCTGTTTGTTTTTCGGCGATTTTTCGCATCAAACGCGCAGATCGCTCCAATTATGGAGGCTCTGTCAGGCCTCCCATAGTTGAGACCGATTTTTGATCACAGACAGGGACAAGCATCGCCAAAATCGTCCTTACCATTCCAGGCTGGATCGAGAAGCCGATAGTGTTTCTCGTGCTTCTGTATCGTCGGCTGCGCTACGGCTACGCCTTCAGAAGAATTCCCTTGACGCAGGGCAAATTCGCCATCGTCGACCCAGACGACTACCAGCACCTGAGCAGGCACCGATGGTTTACCCAGGCCGGTACGCGGACGTCTTACGCAGCCCGCTGGATTCGCAACGAGCCAGGCGGCAAGCAATGCCTGATCTTGATGCACCGAGACATTGCGCGAGCGCTCAGCGGGCAGCTTTGCGACCACATTAATCATAACGGACTTGACAATCGAAAGCGGAATCTTCGCCTGGCGACTCGCAGTCAGAATGCGCAGAATAGGCGAAAGGCGCACGTAAAAAGTCGGTCAAGATATAAAGGACTCACTTGGAACAAGAAAGATAGAAGATGGCGGGCGAGAATACAGGTTAACGGCCAAAGCAGATTTCTTGGCGTTTTTGACGATGAATTCGAGGCGGCCAAGGCATACGATAGGGCGGCACGGAAATATCACGGCCAATTCGCCAGCCTGAACTTCGATCAGAAACAAGAGCACAAGAATATAAGGCATAAATGCCGGGCGGCCCGCCTAAGCACGCCAGCCGCGCCGCTTAAGAAAAAATAGGTGGCTATCCCGCGTTTTATTCCCGGTTTATCCCTTTTTACCGCGTCACGGTCTTCTCTAATAGTCCTTGAATTTTCTCATCCAGTGCGGCCAGTCTTTGGGCTGGACGCCGCCAGCCTTGGTCCAGCGACCAGCGGTGTTAAAATCGGGGTGCCACTTTAAGGTCCACAACTCCTTCAGTCCGACCTTTCTGACAGACCAGTCCAGGAAAAGACAGTTCACATGCCCATTGTGT
The DNA here is from genome assembly GCA_017885385.1 of Planctomycetota bacterium. Classification (GTDB taxonomy): domain Bacteria; phylum Planctomycetota; class Phycisphaerae; order Sedimentisphaerales; family Anaerobacaceae; genus JAFNGF01. The sequence continues at coordinate 8,212 of JAFNGF010000223.1, read as the reverse complement.
CGGTTCATGCAGAATCTTGCCATGGTACTATTATTATCCCTTAGGGCGTCGTTCTCTGAAGATGGCGGCGGCGTGTCATCGGTGGGCGAGCTGGAATCGCCCCTGGAGTCGAGAAGCAGGGGCACGTCAGCCCTACGTCGCAGCGAGAAGACGTCTGTGTAGGTGCGGGGCGCCTCCGTGAGAAGACGCAACTTCCAGAGTATATCATCAGGGTCACCGGGGGGTTGGAACAGCCAGCCGTTTAGTCCATAGCTGACATAGCTGACGCGAAGCGTGGAGCCATCCTCGGCGTACTCCGTGAGCACCCAGGCCCGGAACGTGCCGCCTCCGCCCCACTCGTGTCTTTGCTTCGTGCCGTCGCTGCTGGTACCGCCCCCTCCGCCAGTAGCGTCTCCGGGTCTGGTGGCCTCGGGACACAACATGCCTTTTGTCGGAACGCCGTGGTATTGCCTGGGCGCCGTCAGGTGGCCGTCGGCGCTGCGCTCGCGGAAGGCCCGGCTGGTCAGAATCCAGATCGTGCCGCCGAAATCGTGGGGGAGGCGACCCTCGTTATCCTCCACGAATAGGGCCACCGTCGTTGCCCACTGTCTGAGGTTTCCCTGGCATGCTGCGGCTTTGGCCTGCCTTCTGACCCGCTGCAGCGTGGGCAGGAGGATTGCCATCAAGAGCGCTATAATGGCAATCACGACCAAAAGCTCTATTAACGTAAACCCTTTTTTTCGCATGGTCGGGTCGCCTCCATTAAAGGAGTTTTCTCACCGACGCTTTCATCAAGAGATGATGCACACCGCACTTCTGCCTCTGAATATACGAATTCTGGCAAAAGCTGTCAATTGTGGAAACTACGTAGTTTTCAAAGAATTTTGCAAAAAAAATGAGTCCGGATGCTGTTTTCAGCCAGATTCTATTTATTCAAGCTACTTTCCTCAGATCATGCTCCTGAATGTAGGGCGAAGATGAACAGGCAAATATTGATTCTTTTTTGTAAAAAATCGCTGAAATGACAGAAAAGTTACCACGTGGGGGGCAGATGAAATCCACGACGCAATAAATGGTGGGATAAAGAGAACCCCGCAGTGAACTGCGGGAGACAAGAACCCTCCAATGAATTTAGGGGCAAAAGAACCCCGCAATAAATTGCGGGGCTAAATATCCCAGTATTAAACCTTGCCGACGACCAGGCAGGAATTATGTCCGCCGAAGCCAAACGAGTTGCTCATTGCGACATCTACCTTGGCCTCTCGGGTTTTCAGCGGCACAAAATCCATCTTCAGGTCGCAGCGCTCATCCTGGTTTTCCAGGTTGATGGTAGGGGGGATGAGAGATTTATTTATCGCCTTTACGCATATAATCATCTCTACCGCGGCGCTGGCGCCAAGCTGATGTCCGAGACAGCTTTTTGTCGAGCTCACCGGTATCTTGTATGCGTGCTGGCCGAAAACAGACCTGATGGCGGCACTTTCAGCTATATCATTTAACTCGGTGCCGGTCCCGTGGGCATTGATGTAATCAACTCTCTCCTTTTCTATGCCCGCATCCTTCAAGGCCAGCTCCATGGTCACGGCTGCGCCGCTGCCGTTGGGCAGGGGGGCGGTGATGTGATAACCATCATTGGTTGCGCTATAGCCAAGAAGTTCGGCGTACATGTTTGCACCGCGTTTCTTGGCGTGCTCATATTCCTCTAAAATCACGATACCTGCGCCCTCAGCCAGAACAAATCCATCCCTATCTCTATCGAACGGTCTGGAAGCGGCTGCCGGATTGTCGTTTCGAGTGCTCAGCGATCTGGCCGCGCAGAAGGAAGCCAATCCCATAGGTGTAAGGGCGGCTTCGGTGCCGCCGGTAATTATGATGTCACTTCGCCCGGCAAGAATATTGCAAAACGTCTCACCAATGCCGTGATTGGCCGAGGCACAGGCGCTGGAGATACAAAAATTGGGACCCTTAAGTCCGTAGTGTATAGCGATGGTCCCGCTGGCTGCATTGGCCATGAGCCTGGGAACAGCGAAAGGTGAGACTTTCCGTGGCCCTCTTTCCAGAAGCGTTATGTGCTGCTCTTCGATCTCCTTGATGCCGCCTATGCCTGTCCCCACAATGACGCCCACCCGCCAAGGGTCTTCTCTGGAGAAATCAAGACCGCTGTCGTTGACGGCCTGGATGGCGGCAGCCATAGCAAACTGGGTAAAGCGGTCCATTCGCTTACTTTCCCGCTGATCGACATAGCTGGTCGCCTTGAAGGCCTTTATCTCGCCGCCGAACCTTACAGGAAATTCGCTGACATCAAAGGATTCAATTAGGGAAACGCCGCTCCTGCCGGCGCACAATGCAGCAAAAAGTTCGCTGGGAGACTCAGCTAAGGCTGTGACACAACCTAAGCCTGTAATAACAACTCGCCGCCTATTCATGCCAAAGCTATTCGCTATTCTCGCTTCTTCGACTGGGCTGCACCAATGATGTAGTTGACCGCCGCGCCGACCGTCTGGATCTTCTCGGCTTCTTCGTCCGGAATGCTCATATCAAATTCGTCCTCAAACTCCATAACCAGCTCAACTGTATCCAGAGAGTCGGCATTTAGATCGTTCATAAACGATGTTTCGCGTGTTATTTCAGACTTGTCTACGCCCATCTGCTCACTGATTATCTCGATCACCTTCTGTTCGATTGCCTGAGCATCCACTTCATCAATACTCACTTGTCTTATCCTCCCTAACCCAAAAGGAATTAGTGTCGTACATTACGATTGACTCCCAACGACCGCGACCGTCACCAAAAAGCTGCCTGGCTGCCTCAACATTGGCGGGTATATTACCCGCTAATTTAGCTGGCTACAAATATTTTTTTGTTTTTTGTGCCTCTTTCTCGACCGGTAGAGTCCACCCACCTTACCGCCAGCCGGTAAAGGCAGGGCATAACATGAGGCTACATCGCCATCCCTCCATCCACGCAAAGAACCTGGCCGGTAATATAGCCGGCCTCATCACCGGCGAGGAACGCCACCGCCCTGGCAACATCCTCAACGCTACCGACTCTGTGCATGGGTATCAACTCTTTCGCGGCTTCTATGACCGGCTCGGGCAGCTTTCTACTCATCTCTGTATCGATAAAACCTGGAGCAACGCAATTCGCGGTAACGTTCTTTTTAGCCAGCTCGCGGGCAACGGTTTTGGTTATTCCGATAAGTCCTGCCTTGCTGGCCGAATAATTGGCCTGGCCGGCGTTGCCAATAACGCCCGAAACAGAGCTGATATTGATTATCCTTCCGAATTTATTTCTCATCATATATCTTGCAGCAACTCGCATTGCCACAAAAGCCGCTCGCAAGTTCACTTCCAGCACCTTGTCAAACTCCTCATCGCTCATCCGGATAAGCAAATTGTCGCGCGTGATCCCCGCGTTATTCACCAAGACGCCTATTCCCTCGTATTCCAAAGCAAGGGCCTCCAGCGTTTGCGTGAAATGCTCTGTATTGGTTATATCGACACACTTGGTGATAACACTAAAGCCTGCTTGTTTTACAATATCGGCAAGCTCGCCCAGCTGCTCGGCATTTATGTCCAGCCCGGCGACGATTCGGCTTTGCTTGAGCAGCTCGAAAACAATCGCCCGCCCTATGCCCCTGGCAGCACCCGTTACCACAGCGAGCCTTTTTTCCGGCATTTCCTTTGCCTCCATACATCTATGTTTAGCCCCCCGATTTATCGGGGGGTTGGCTTATCTCATTCTTTTACCGCAACAACTGCGGCAAGGCAACAAAATTTTAGACAAGGGGGCTTTCAGCTTTTTATCGTTGGTTTTGGGGGGCCACAGAGGTCGCAGAGAAGCACAGAGGGATTTCGCCGGAGACGGATATATCAGACGCGGATTAACACAGGATTAACACGGTTTCTTGTTTTGCCACAGAGGGCGCAGAGGGCGCAGAGAAAATACGGGTAAAAGGACATCGGTGAATCGGGGTATCAGGGGGATTAGTTCATTAGTGAATTAGCGCATTAGTGAATTTAGAGCTCAGAGTTGGAGTTACAATATCAGGAAAGCAGGGTATCAGGGATGGAACCGCTGGATACTCGATACTTGATACTCGATACTTGGCAGGACTGGCGAAAATAAATAGGTTGCGGGGCTTTTGTTTGCTGGTTTTTGGGGGTAAAATTGGAGGGGAGATAATTATGGATAATGCAACATTGCGAAAGATAATTGAGGACCGGATTTTTAATCTTGATGGGAATAGCTTTCAAGATCTGTGTCACCGGTTATGTATGAAACTCTATTCTGATGATTACACGCCTGTAAGGGCAGGTGGACCAAAAGGGGACACTAAAATGGATGGTTACTGCCCAAAAGCTAAAATATATTTTGCAGCTCACGCAACAAGGGGAGAAACAGCTCGTGCCACCAAGAAAAAAATCAAAAGTGATCTGGAAGGTTGCTTAGCAAAACATAATGATGTCAAGAAATGGGTTTACCTTACAAATGATACGCTGCTGGGTGAAGTTGAACAATTTGTGCAGGAACTTAGGAGACAACATCCTAAAGTGACCATCGAAACATGGGGACATAAAAAAATCACAGAGAAAATCTTAGGATTCAATAAAACTCATGTCTCAAATATCATAGGACTGGACCTTGGTGCTACGGTACATTTACAGGCAGAAATAGAGAACGCCGCGCAATTGCTCACAGATCATAAGCCATTAGAAGCCCTGGTCTTACTTGAGCGATTGTGGGAGCAACACAGCACCGTCATGACCGGTAATCAAAAATACCGGACCCGGGCGAATATAGGACACGCATATCTTGCACTAGAACTGCACGAAAAGGCAGCTCATTGCTTTCTAGAGGCGAAACAGTATGACTCGGAAAACGAGAAGGCGCGAGCAAGAGAAGCTCTGGCCTATCTGCTTTTAGGCAATCCGAGAAAAGCACACGAATTGACAAAAGCCCTCCTAAATGACTTTCCGGAAGAAAATTTAGGTAGAGCAGTCTACGTACGAAGCGCTCCTAAAGATCTAAATTTCGATGCAGTTGAGAAGATGGTGCCGGAACATCAACGAGAGGATTCTGAAATAGCAATGGCGATAGGTGAAGCTGCGATGTATCGAGGCCGTTTTGACATCGCAGAAAAATACATTGGTAAAGCCCTTAAAAAAGAACCAAATCAGGCCCAGATAAAAGAGGTCTTAGGAGATTTACTACTACAACGGGCTAGAATTTCAGAGCAAGCGGTTAATGATAGGGGCCCAACAAAAGAAGAAGCAAAGTGTCTTGAGCAGGCCAAAGACTCGTTCACAGAAGCTCTGAAGAATTACAAGACGCAAAATCTTATTGCGAGTACGGTCCGGACGCTCCTGAAGAGAGCAACTGTCCAGATGGGTCTGAATAATCATAAGGCAATGGAGGAAGATGTTTTATTTGCTTACCAACTTGCCCCCTCAGATCCCGAAGTGGTATTCCGCTATGCGGGCATGAAGGCCAAAGGAGAAGATTGGGATGGCGCAATCAAACTGCTGGAGACGTTGATTGGCAAGGGGCTAAGGTGCTATGCAGAACTGTTCTTGAGCCAATGCCTTGATAAAAGGAATTTGGAAGGAGACAAAAAACGGGCCATCGACTTGTTGCGGAGCCGGATAAACGATTTAGGACAAGAAGAACCGGAAATAAGAACGGAATACTTAGCAACACTGGTTGACCTCGAACGGCAAATAGAAGGTATTGAAAAAGCAATAAAGACACTCGAAACCCTACCAGAGAACATAGTAAGTATTGAGATTATCGCAGTTCTTCGGGGCGAAGCGTATAGACTTAATGGGAATAAACCTCGAGCTATAAGAGGGGCCAAGGAAATACTTGCGAAGATCAGACCTGAGACTTCATTGCAGGATAAGAGAAGAATAGCAACTTTTTTACAAGTAGTAGGTTTGTACAAAGAAGCTTTAGAACTATGGAAGACTTTGGTTCGGCCGGAATATATTGGCACAGATACCTACCGGATAATGGAATGTGCACACAAGTGTGAAGACGTGGCTTTCATCGCCGAGTTTGCCGAAAAGCTGCGGGCGAATGGATTGTGGGAGAGAAAATTATTTGATCTGGAACTGGGTTACCGTGAAAAATATCATGACGATAAAGGGGCAAGAAAAGTCATGGAGGAATTTTTGGCAAATCCTCTTGATCAATCATATGTTCCTTACGTCCGTTTAAGGTTATCTTTGCTTGGAATCAGAACAGAAAAAAGGGACTTAATAGAAAGAGACCCAACGAAACTACCTCAGGTTAAAGATGTCAATGCGCACATAGGTAGATGGGTAGCATTTGTTCTCCGACATGGGCCAGAGCCAATCAGAGGAGTAGATTATGCATACGAACTCGTGAGATTAAATTGGGACCAGAGTGATGCACACATCGCAGTGATAGAATCTTTGCTCGCACCTATTGGACCAGCAGTAAATATAGACCAATCCGAAATTGCAGCACCTGGAGTAGCCGTTCAATACCAAGAAGACGACACCCGTGAGTTACGGTGGGATATAATAGAAGACTCGGTCGTAAGTAAGCCAGAATCCAGTCGTAATGAATTTCCTCAAGAGCACCCATACTCTAAAGAAATGCTTGGAAAGAAACAGGGTGAGCATTTCTATTTGGAAAAAAGTGGGTTTCAAGAGCGAACTGCAACAATAAAGCAATTAGTCAGTAAGTATGTTTATCGATTTCGTGATTGCCTAGACAATCTTGAGAAAAGATTTCCAGGGATACAGGCAATCAGAAAGATGATTGTAAAAGATGAGGGTGGAAAGATAGACTTTTCACCGTTGCAGAGACTTGTTGAGAAAGACGCTGAATATGTTCAAAAAATTGAGGAACTATACACCAAACAGCTTATTCCGATATACACTGTAGCCAATTTGAAGGGTAGACGTGTTCTTGAAGCTACACAATATATAATATCCACCCCAAGTTTAAGGTTCAAATGTTGCAAGGGAACCGATGAGGAATCAGAAATAGCCGAACGTGCACTACGCGATTCAGAAAACTTAATCATCGATGCGACAGCTTTGAGTACAATATTCCTACTGAAAGTTTACGATACGCTCCTCGAAATTCCGCGGCGATTAATTGTTTCACAAGGCACTATTGATGATTTCCGGCAGTTACTAAGAACCTATGATAACCCTAAGAGTTTGGCAGGTACATATAGTAAGGATGGATTTATTCCCTGGTCTCCTGAAAACATAGAAGAGATCCGCAAAAGCTTACAAGAATTAATTGATTTGATAGAAAAACACTGCATAGTTGAATCAGGTCTTATTATTGGAGAATTAGAAGTCCCACGTCGTAATCAATTAGTGCAAATATTTGGACAATTGGGCGTAGAATCAATGATGTTAGCATCTAGAGCCGGACATTCTCTTTGGACCGACGACCTCGCTACTGCCGAAATAGGACGACTTGAGTTTGGATGCAAAAGGATATGGACACAACAGACGGTTGACTATTTCTGCGGTGAGGGCAATCTTGAGGCAGATTTTGGAGTTGAAGTGACTGTGAAGCTTATGCACATGAGATATTATTACACAAAGCCCGAGGTAAGGTCTTTGTTGAAAGCAGTCGAAAAAACAAATGGAGATGTTGACAAAGGTCCTCTATTCCAGAGTTTAGACTGGTTTGGGGACCAAAATGTCAAAATCGAAGGAATACACTATATTGGTGCCATGTTTATCAAGAGCCTTTGGCAAAGTGACCACATAGAAAATATTCGCCAAACGGTGACTATAAGGATACTGGAGCGGCTTGCCAAGAGGTCAAAGGGCCTAAGCGTTATAACGTCTTGGTTAGAAAATATAAATAACATTTTCGGCTTAGATGTGGTGAATGGGGCAAAAGTAAAAAGAGTAATTGAAGGATGGCTGAAGGGGGGACAAGGAAAACGCATTATCATACCTTAAAGTTATCGGAGGGGGAAAAATGGATTTCGTGTCAAGCACGGGAATGACAGAGAATTGGTCTGCGGACTTCGACGAGCTCAGTCGAGTCGAGTACACACTACATTTCTTTTGACCGGATTGGGGAGGGGATTTATAATGCCGGGCGAAGAACGCATTAAATTAAAACGGGTATCTCTGAAGGTAATATCGTGATAACAAAAGAAGAAATCATCAGAGCGTTAGCCAAAGATAAGCCGGAACTGCAGAAGCGGTTTAAGGTCAGCAAAATGGCG
>JAFNGF010000222.1:11185-12191 GCA_017885385.1 Planctomycetota bacterium | reverse complement strand
TTCCCAAAAGAAGCATATCTTTGTAGTCTATGTCCAGTTGCGATGGGTCGTCCGAGATGATGTAACCGCTTTCCGGCCGGCCTGGCTTTAACTTTGTGCTCACTGGCCTGCCGGTCTTGATAACCTCCAGCTCCAGCTTGGCCTTGTGCTCCAGCTCCTCTTTGGCCAAATCTTCAAAGACCTTGCGCATCTGCCGGCTCTTGACCCGCCCTGCCAATGCCAGATAGAAGTGATACGCCTCCACTTCTCTTGAGATCGCAAACTCCAGAGTCTCCTGACCCGGACTAATTTTAGCCATCGCACTTTCCCTTTGCAGCCGGCCGCTGGCCTATGCCATAGTCAGATTAGCTCACTTTACTTACAACCGCAAATATTATTTCCACTGCCCCACGCAGCAGCGTAGCCAAGATTTATCAAGCGATCACCACGCCCATATCAACACTGTATTTCACCTTGGTCCCATAAACTCCAGCAGTGTTAAGTAACTATCGCTCCGTTACAAGTTAGAGAGAATTGCCCCGTGTTCGCATTTTATCTATTTTAACTAAAGTCTTTTTCTCTGCTACTCCGATAGTCAGATTACCGGTGGCAAAATCTTAGCTATATTAACATAAAACACCGGAATTGTCCCTGCTTCTGTGAAAATAGGCAGATAACAACAAGGTGTAATTGTAGTAAGGAAGGAAGAAATGGTAAAAGAGGCTGTTCTGGCACGTTATATGGAGCCGCTGTTGCGGGGTGATAGAAGGGGTTGCCGGGCTGTCGTCGAGGAGACGCTACAGTGTGGTGTACCCGCAAATTCCGTCTACGTTGATTTAATTTGGCCGATTATGGTCGAGACGGAAAGACTCTTGCGGGGAGATAAAATCACCCCCACCCAGGAGCATTTGGCCACTCGAATCAACCGCACGATCGTAGCGCAATTGCAGAATAAGCTGCCTCGCCGGCCCAGCAAAAATAAGAAAATAGTAATATGCTGCGCAGCAGATGAGCTGCAGGAGCTTGG